>JAQUYE010000167.1 GCA_028691965.1 Paludibacter sp.
CTATCATTAGTAAGGTATTTATTTTCACCCGTATATACAATCCTATAAATTGCCACCTTGTCGGCCGGCAGATTACGGTCGCTGGCAAACCAACCGGCATGATTTACTTCGTCGATTACCAGCATGTAATCGTTGGCAAGTGAATTAAAAGGCATACCCACATTATCCGGATTCAGGTAATCATTCGATACACCCGAATAGCGTGTCATAAAAATGTCATAACCTCCCATTGATCCGTCACCATCTGATGCATAGTACAAGGTAAGTCCATCCAGCAACAGAAAGGGGTAGTTTTCGTTTGCATCTGTGTTGATTGCTGACGTCAGTGGTTCGGCATTTGACCAGCCATCCAGTAATTTATTTGCCATGTACAAGTCAACTGAATGCCGGGTTGTATCCGAAAACAGCTTTCGATCTCCCCGCTGTGTAGTAAAAGTGATCAAATCAACTGCCTGACCTTTATGATTCTTACTAATGGTCTGCTCAAGCTTACCGGTTTCCCTGCTTAACTCATACGATGAAAGAAAATCTTTCTTATTCACAATTATGCTGTCAGTAATTTCAATATATTCCACCCGGTTGAGCAAACGGGCACCAATAGTGGCACCTGGAATTCTTCTTTCTGAGTTGACTTTAAAAACTTCATTTACAGCACTTTGTTGCAAATAATCGGTAAAATAGCGCAGGGCTTCTTCAAACCTATACAGTTGATAATAACTCTCTGCCAGGTAGTAGTTGCGCAAGGGATAACGGGTACCACTAATTTCAAAATGCTTCACAGCAGTTTGATATTCCTTTAACTCATAACTGCAACGGGCAAAACGATAATTGTACAACGCATCATTCGGTCTCTTTTTCAACAACTCCTGATAAATTTGACTTGCCTCCGCATATTCCTGTTTATTAAATAATGCATCGGCTTTGGAGGCCGATTGTCCTGCCGCCAAAAGGGGAATAAATGCCATATAAATCACTATCAGCCAACGCATACAAAGTCTTATTTTCGGGTATCTAAGAAAGTTATCCATGTTTTACAAAGGTACATTAAAACAACGAAAAGCTAAACTCTATTTCGACATTTTTTACAATTTAACGCTCAACTGCATTGTTCTTTCTGGAATAATAGTTACGTTTGTAAGCTCAATTACAAGTTTTTTCATCCAATGTCAAACCATACTCATCACCATACACACTCCGATTATTCAGGCACCGGAAATATCCGTTTCGCCTTTTTTCTCAACCTTGGGTTTACCCTGATTGAGCTTGTCGGCGGTTTACTCACCAATAGCGTCGCCATCCTATCGGATGCCCTTCACGATCTGGGAGATAGTATCTCGCTGGGACTTGCCTGGTACTTTCAAAAGCTCTCCCGAAAAGGTAGTAATCAAAAATACAGCTATGGTTACAAACGATTCTCGTTAATAGGGGCTATAACTAATTCTCTCATCTTAGTAATCGGAAGTTTATTTATTTTAAGCGAAACCATTCCCCGTTTAATTGAGCCGCAACCTGCCAACGAAATTGGGATGTTCTGGCTGGCAATCCTGGGTATTTTGGTCAACGGAGCAGCGGTATTGCGGTTAAAGAAAGGCAACAGTATCAACGAAAAGGTAGTTTCACTTCACCTACTGGAAGATGTGTTAGGATGGATTGCCATTCTGATTGGCTCCATTCTTATGTACTTCTTCGATCTTCCTTTTATTGACCCGCTCCTTTCAATTATTATATCCATTTATATTCTTGTTAATGTTGTCCAGTCGATTCGTGAAAGCATGCAGATATTACTTCAGGCGACACCTCATGACATTAACACGGAACGAATCCGGGAGCGGATCATGTCAGTACAGGGAGTACGGGCTATTCACGATCTGCATGTTTGGTCTGCTGATGGCAATTATCATATCATGACCATGCATGTAGTTCTCAATGATACCGAAACTGATCGTATCCCTGTAAAATTAAACATTCGGAAGCTACTTAAGGAAGAACACATTGAACATGCAACCATCGAATTTGAGCTTCCTGACGAACACTGTCACTACGAAGATTGCACCTCTTAGGAAAATTAAAATGGAAACAAACGAAAGGGTAAAAATTGCACAACAGGTAACCTGGATTGGTTTTTTTGTTAACTTACTGCTAAGTGTACTGAAAGTTATAGCCGGATTAACAGCAAAAAGTTCGGCCATGATAGCCGATGGTGTGCATTCGCTGTCCGACTTCCTCACCGATGCACTGGTTATCATTTTTATCCGCATTTCAGGAAAAGAACGCGACGACGACCACCACTATGGACATGGAAAATACGAAACATTTGCTACCTTACTGATCAGCATCATCCTGTTATTGGTCGGAATCGGAATTTTCTGGAATGGTCTTACTACCGTTCTCGGAGTCTTCAAAGGCGACGAACTTGCGCAACCCGGCTACTTAGCCTTGTATGCTGCTCTACTGTCGATTGCCGTAAAAGAGGGTTTGTACTGGTACACAATCAAAAAAGGAAAGCACATCAACAACCAGGCAGTTATTGCAAATGCATGGCACCACCGCAGCGACTCACTTTCATCTATCGGTACAGCCCTGGGTATCTCCGGAGCTATCTTTCTTGGACCCGACTGGCGCATCCTCGACCCGATTGCAGGTATGATTGTAAGTATCTTTATTGTGAAAGTAGCATTGGTGCAGGGACGACCAAGTATGCAGGAATTACTGGAACAGTCGCTGCCGCAAAGCACTGAAAGTGAAATAGCAGCTCTGGT
>JAQUYE010000079.1 GCA_028691965.1 Paludibacter sp.
TCTTAAGTTCTGGCGCGACTGGAGAGTGTGGGTGCGCAGCATTAAGCCGGATGCCTACCTGGTGGGTGAGGTCTGGTGGGAGAAATGGCCTGATAAGCTTATGGATCCAAAACCTTACGTGCAGGGTGATATCTTTGATGCTGTCATGTTTTATCAGATTTACAAACCGGCCCGTTATTTCTTTGCAGCTACCGAACAAAAGATGGATGCCCGGGAATTAAAGGATAGTCTGGAATACCACTGGAACCGCTTAGCTCCGGAAACGGTACAGGCGATGATGAATGTATCCTCATCGCACGATGCTCCGCGCTTACTAACGGATTTCTACAATCCCAATCGCTATAAGTACCACGCTAACAGAAACGAGAATACCGACTATCGTACCGGCAAGCCGGAAAAGGATAGTTTTGAGCGACTGCGTCTTTACCTGATGCATTTGTTTACAATTCCCGGTGCTCCTCAGGTGTGGAACGGCGAAGAAATGGGAATGTGGGGTGCTGATGATCCGCACTGTCGGAAACCTCTTACCTGGCCCGGGATGCAGTTTGAGGATGAAATACGCTATCCCGGCTCTTCAGCAGGAGAGCTCCGGTACGACAAGGTAGGCTTTAATGAAGCACAGTTTGCGCTTTATAAGCAACTGATACGCATCCGCAGGGAGAATCCGGTATTGCAGACAGGCAGGCTTGAATTTTTACATGCCGAAGGAGAGGTGCTTGCCTACAGGCGTATGCAGGGTAAAGATGAGGTAGTGGTGGTATTCAATCTTGCTGATAAACCATTTCGCTATTTGTTGCCGAAGGGTAGCTATACCGATTTGATGAGTGGCAGGAACTACACATCAATAATCCGGTTGAAGAGTAGGAGCGGAGTGGTTCTGAAGGTAAACCGGTAAGAGGGTTAAAAAATCCCCGGCTTGATTTCAGGCCGAGGATATTTTTTTATCAGAACAGGAAGGTTGCAACCTCTCCCGGTCGGAAGGTGTATTCAAAACTCCGCTCACCGTCGGTGATTTTCATCGGCCGGTCGGAAGTACCATAATATACGGCCAGGTAGACGATAGTTCCATCAGGATTCTTAAAAGCCACAGCGCTTAAGCCATCAGCCTTCGATTCGAGTCGTATCGCTCCGGGCTGTACAGCTTTGCCATAATGACCAATAGCGTAATACTCGCCGTTGTGTCCTATTGTTCCATCGCTGCGAACGGTAACCACGCCATAGCAGTCCTGACAACCGAAGTTCTTCGGACCGTGGTCCTCGTCAAGTGCAAGATTCCAGAGCAGTACATTGCGACTCCAGCAGTTCATTGCTCCGGCAAATAAATGCCCGGCATACCAGCGTACATTCTGATCGAAGTCGGGAGCCCATCCACCACCTGATTGTTCGGTGAAATACAGATCCTTGTCGGGATGAGCCTCTTTAACCTTACACAAAGCATTGATCTCACCCTTGTAAAGGTGGAAACCTGAACCGGCGGCATACTGACGTGCAATACTATCGTTCAGGATGTGGATCGGATAATCGGGATTATCGCAGTTATGATCAAAGAGAACAATTTTAGTAGTCACACCGGCTGTTGCCATTTTGGGACCCAGGTGGTCGCGAATGAATACCTTCTGTTCTTCAGCGGTCATATCCATACAAGGATAGGCAGCAGTGGAGTACTCCGGTTCGTTTTGTACGGTCATCGAATGGATGGTAATTCCTTCTGCCGCATAGGCCTGTATATACTTAATGAGGTAATCGGCATACACATCGTAGCAGTCGGGTCGCAATTTTCCCCCTATCATACTTCCGTTGGTTTTCATCCATGCCGGTGGACTCCAGGGTGAGGCCATAATCCGGATACCCGGATTAATTGCAATGATTTCCTTTAGCATGGGGATTACATCCTCGTAATCTTTAGCGATTGAAAAGTTGGCCAGGGTAAAGTCCTCTGTTTCGCTGTAGCTAAACAAATCATGAGAGAAATCGGACGCACCTACACACAGGCGGGTATAGTTTATACCAATTCCCTCAGGTGTAAAGAGTACGCGGAAGAGTGAATCGCGACGTTCGTCGCTAAGGTTGTTATGAAAGACATAGGCTGAAGCATGGGTTAATGCTGCGCCCACCCCATCCATCACCTGACGCTCCTGATCAGGAAAGATAGTGGCGATTTCTTTTAAAGCACTTTCTTTAACAAAACCTGCTTTCCCTTCAATCAGCAATTGATCGGTGTCGGGAAGCGACGACCAGACGGTTACTTCTGCTGCCGGTGGCTGGCATGCTGCCAGTGCTCCGACGAGAAAAGCGTATAGGAATGTTTTTTTCATGTTTATAGTATATGAATGTTGTTAATCAGAACCGGAAGGTCACTACCGATTCATTGTATTGTTCGTAGGCAAACTTTCGATCACCGCATCGCACGGCATACTTCAGTTTGTTGCCACTACGGTTCATCACCACTACTACCTTACTGCCATCGGTGTTCATAAAGCTGCTTACAGTAATTCCTCCTACCGGATTGGTGGTTGAATTTTCCACTCTTACTGCATTCAACCTGACAAATTTTGAGAAGTGACCAATCAGGAAGTACTCTTCGTTACGCAGGTAGCTGCCGTCAGGACGGATGGTTATCACTCCCCGACAGTTCTGACAACCGCCACTGGTGGTGGTCGGACCATGATCAGGGTTTAAGGCCAGGTTCCACATGATGAAGTTTTTGGAGCCGCGGTTAACCGACGCCATCAGGAATTCGCGCATGTAGTAGAACATATTACCCATTGGAGTATCGGTGTTCCAGCCGCCTCCCGACTGTTCGGTGAAGTACACGTTTTTGTCGGGATGAGCTTCCTGAACCCTGTCGATGGCAGATGCATTGCCTCCGTATCCGTGCCATCCGGTGCCATCAACAAAGGTCCGTGTAACCGGATCGTTAAGAATGTTCATCGGATAGTAGGACATGTCGAAATTATGATCCCAGATTATAATTTTAGTGCTGAGATTATTCGCCTTGAAGGCCGGTCCGAGGTAATCGCGGATGATTTCGTTTTGTTCGGTCCATTCCATCAACATGGTCGGATAACCGTTGGTTTGATGCATCGGCTCATTTTGCAGCGTGATGGCATCGATAGTGATGCCTTCAGATGCAAATGCCTTTACATAGCGCACAAAGTATTCGGCGAAATCGGCGTATACTTCGGGTCCCCGCAAGCTTCCTCCCAACATCGAGTTATTCTTTTTCATCCATGCAGGGGCGCTCCACGGACTGGCAAGAATTTTAATGGTGGGATTGATGGCAAGGATCTCCTTTAACACGGGTAAGAGGTCGATTCTGTCGCGTTCAGGAATCGCAAAGCTCTCTATCGTTCCTCCGTCGGCATAACTGTAAATTCCGATGTTGAAGTCGGACGACCCGATGGTGAGTCGCAGGTAGTTAATGCCGATACCCTTTTGCGGATCAAACAAATCCCGCAGGATGGAATCCCGTTGATGTGCCGGCAGATTTTTCAGCAGGAATGCCGACGATCCGGTAAGTGCAGCACCAAAACCATCCATACGCTGGTAGGTAGTGGTAGTGTCGATCTGGATCGTGAAATCTCCGAACTCACGCGAAAACTCCAGCGAATTACGTTGTTCCAGTTTATAAGCTTCGTTGCCGGTAGTTAACCATACCCTGACACTTTTTGTAGTGTCAATAGTCACCGGTTCGATATCCGGTGGAGTTACAGGATCCTTGCACGATAACAAAACCAGGACAGAAAAAAGAAAGATGCTAAAGCGATTCATAAGCGATGTTCAATTTATAGTTTCCGGGTACCTTTAGTTGACTTTCACAAAGGTAATGGATTTATTATTGGTATTAATCGTAGCCCGATAAACACCACCCTGACCTTCGAAGTCGGGAGTTCCCACAAAGTTTCCTGTATCCGACTCGGTAGGAGCAAACAGATAAGGAGTGGAAATGGTATAGGTACGGGCATCTTCTTCACCTTCCCATCCGCGGCGGTGGAAGAACTTCATGCTGAAACGTTCGCGCCAGGGCTCATCAATAACAGCTGCCTCGATATGGTTAGCGTAGAAGGTTGCCTGGAAAATACCTTCTGCAATTTTGCGGCAGAAAATATATTCTTCGGGACTGTTCCAGTTCCACGAGGTAGTTTTTACGAAAGGAGCCACCGGTCGGCCGGCACCAACTCCATCCAGCCAGAGGGCATTCGGGAAGCGGGCACCTGGTTGTTCTATATACAGGTAATTAGCTTCCGGCAGGAACAATAACTTGTATACACCGGTTTCACCTAAGAACTTAGCCTTATCCGTACCGGTCACTTCAAAGAAGTCGGGCGACAATGAAGTAGCTAAGTTGCCAAAGCCGGTGAATGTAATTTCAACATCCTGTCCCATATAGGTTTCCAGTGTCTTCCAGTCTTTCTCTCTTGCCACATTCAGGTTGTCGATAGAGGTAAGCTTCTCGGAAGCAAATGTGCCTATGTTCAATTCAGTTGCCGGTTCCAGCTTTTTACCCTTACCGGTAACGGTAAAGTTAAACAGGTCGACAGTTATCTCGTTGAATCCGTATATGGTAGGATCGTTGAGCGTAAACTGAGGGTCAGCAGTGGAATAAATCTGTCCGAATTCTCCGTTAGGCATACCAAAGGCCATGCCTGTCCAGTCGATTCGGTTACCCGAACGAACCTTCGTCGCTAAGCGGAAAGTTATGTTGTTCGATAAGCTCAGATTGGTGGCCTGATAAAGGTGCTTTTGAGCATCCACAAGCGTAAGTTTAATACCCATAGCTGTGTTAAATGTAATCCACAAATCAGGTATCGGCACCCGTTTGGCTATCGTGTTAAACAATACGGTATCGGTGGTATAGCCCTCCACATTAATGGAGGATAAATGCACTTCCACCTCGGCATTATCAGGCATCCGAGGTTGGAATGGAATACTGTAGCGACTTGTATAAGCCGAACTATTGCCCTTGGTACGAATTTCTTCAGAGGCGACAAGTTCGTCGTTAACCACCACTTTAATCTGTAGAGTCGATAAGGGGGTTTTATCATCTGCTACTTCTACTTCAAGTGAAATAGAGTCACCATAGGTAATCTGGTTTTCAGCAACGATGGCCTTTGTAAATACAGGGTGCGACTCATCGTAGCGAACCCGCAGTTCTTCGTCCTGACAGGAAACCGTAAGAATCGCCATCAGGCTGATTAGTACTAATTGAATTGTATTTTTCATACTTCTGAGTGTTATTAAGATTAATAGCCAATGTTCTGAACCAAATTACTGTTCAGGTCGATAGCTGCCTGCGGGATAGGAAGCAGGTAGGAGTTTTGGTCGAACACGCGACGTAGTGCCAGGCGACCTTCATCCCTGCTGTTCAGGTTGTTCATCACTTCTTCCACCTTGTTGAGGCGTACCAGGTCGAACCAGCGTTGGCCTTCGAAAGCCAGTTCAAGTCGGCGTTCGTGCAGGATTGCATCCAGCAGGGCTTCAGCAGTGGCAGTTTGAGCACTGGTAAGGTTGCCCAGTTTTGCCCTGTTGCGTATCTGGTTGACGATTCCTGAAGCTTCCTGCAGATTGGCTGCACCTCCCTGAGAAGCCAGGGCTTCTGCTTTTAACAATAAGATATCGGCATACCTTAGTTTTATGATGCTGTTAACTTCCGAACGCATTTTAAACATAAAGGCATACTTCGACGAAGGGTAGTAGTTGCTCCAGGTAGTTGCATAATAAACTACGGACTGATTCAACCGTTCCATATCACCTTCATCTTCGAAGGCCTTGATGAGATCCCGCGAAGGAGTAACCCATTTCGCCCAGGTGAAGTTTTCTTCCGGATCGAGCAGATCTTTACCAAACATCCAGCTTACCCAGTTTCCTCCTCCCGGAAAGTACTGTGCTTCGAGAATGGATTCGGCAGAGTTGCGCACTTTAAGATCATCGCCACTTGAGTTAAGAACGTAAAGATCACCAAAGGAAGGGAGCAATGAGAACCCATCGGCAATAACTTCGTTGGCATATTGAATTACCTTCGTGTAATCCTGAAGTGGTTTTTCGGCATAAGCCTTTGCCAGCAATGCTCTTGCAACTGATTTTGAGAACAGGGTTTTATTCGTGTTTTGCTTTGCAGGTGCATCGGGAATGGCTTCAGTGAGATCCTTAATAATTTGAGTGTACGTTTCTTCAGCCGTGTTTTGTTTTGGATAGTAGAGCGGATACACTTCTTCAATATTCTCGGCAGTGATATCGGTTCCTTCTTTTGTAACCACCGGGATATTGCCCCAGATGCGTACCATGTCGAACCAGATCATTGCTCTGAATATCTTAGCTTCAGCTTTCCATTGTCTCCGTTCTTCGGCAGTAAGGGTAGCATCGGGCACTTTGTCGATATTGTCAATGACCGTATTAGCTTGTGCTACATCGCCCAGGTAGCGGTCCCACCCACGGGCCAACACCGAATTACTACCTTCGAGGGAATTGTTTTCCATAGGCACCACTTCCGAACCTGTTGTTCCTGCATACGCATTGTCGGCATGAGCATCGGCAATTAATAATAAGTCGAGGTACCAGTGTTCCTGCTGATCTTTCAGTTTTTGGTACATGGCCTGATACTGCGAGTACATTTCAGCTTTGGTAGTGTATTTCAACGAATCTCCGGTGTCGGAGTCGCCGATAATCACTTCGCTGAACTCCGAGATAGGATCCAGGTCGAGCGAGCACGACCAGGTGGTCATTGCTACCAGTCCTGTGATAATAAGGGATTGTATTAAATGTGATTTCATATGATTAGCTGTTTTAGAATTCAATGTTTACTCCTACAATAAATGAGCGGGTCTGAGGATAGGTTCCCCAATCGACCCCTTGTACAGTTCCACTGTTTCCCCATTGATTCACTTCGGGGTCGAAGCCCATATAGTTGGTGAGGGTAAGTAGATTGGAGGCCGTGAAGTAGGGTTGCAAACGGGTTATTCCGCTTTTCTTGAGTATTGATTTGGCGAAGTCGTACGACAGCGTCAGGTCTTTCAAGCGCAGGAAGCTGCCATCTTCAACAAAATAGTCGGAGATACGCAGGTCGTAACCGGCCTTCGGGATAGTAGATATCATCCCCGGACGGCGCCAGCGGTCAACCACACGAATGGACTGGTTCTTTCCGTCGTACATCCCTTCGGTTTCGATGCGGGAGGCATTGAAGATGTCGTTACCATACGAGCCCTGAATCAGGAAGCTAAGACTAAGTCCCTTGTAGCTCAGGGTGTTGGTCATACCATAAGTGAAGTCAGGATTCGGATCGCCGATATACCCACGGTCGGATGAAGTGAGTTGTCCGTCTTTATTCACATCCTTATACATCATCTCGCCAGTTTCAGGATCAACACCGTCGGTAAAGTAACCAAAGAAACCTCCCAGAGGCATGCCGGGTTGATTGCGTACGATATACTCTGTAATAACATCGGTAGTACGTGCATCAGCATATATTTCAGTAAGTGCAAGGCGGGTAAGCTCGTTGCGGTTCATTGAGATGTTAAAGTCGGTAGTCCAGCTTAACACTCCGTCGAGATTGCGTGAGTTGACAGCAAACTCAACACCACGGTTGGTCATTTCACCTTCGTTACGTTTAATAAATGATGCAGCAGCCGATCCCGGTGGGAGGTTTACATTCATCAACATATCAGTTGTACGCTTGAAGTAATAATCGAGGGTGAAGTTCAGGCGGTTCTTTAAGAGTGTGAAATCAAGTCCGACGTTCGACTGGGTGGTGGTTTCCCAGGTTAGGTCTTTGGTTCGCAGCGACGATTGAGTGATGATAGGCACTGCATTTGTTTTTCCGGCTTCCCACCAGTTAACCCGGGTAATAGAATAGCGGGCCAGGTAATCATGATCACCTAATCCGGCAGTATTACCGGTTTGACCCCAGCCACCACGGATTTTCAAATCGTCGATCCATTCAAGGTCGCTCATGAAATCTTCGGAAGAGATACGCCATGCTCCCGAGAAGGAGGGAAAGTAGCCCCAGCGATGTTCAGGATGAAGTTTCGAAGAACCGTCGATACGCATATTAGCAGTTACCAGGTATTTACTCATGTAATTGTAGGCTACACGACCGATATACGACATCATCGAGGAGTGAGCGTCGAAAGTACCATTACCTTGTGATACCTTATTACCTGCATTCAGGGTTTTAATACTACCATCAGCAAAGTTGGTCACTGTTTGATAGGAGGTAGTGTAATCGGATGTTGTTCCCGATGTTCCTGCCATGAAATCCATGTTGTGGTTGCCGAACGATTTGTTGTACGACAAGATGTTATCGTAAATCATGACGGTGGTAAGCGAACGGTTATCGGTTGCAACTCCACGTTGACTACGACCATAGCTCGTTTTTTCGGGGTCAAGGAAACTTGTACTATTATTATAATAACGGTCGATAGTTACGGTAGAACGTAATTTCAGGGCTGGCAGGAAGGTGATTTCAGCACTTCCTGTGCTTATAAGCCGGTTGTTACGTGATTTATTATCTTCCGAGCGTGCCATATTTTCAACAGGCGAAGTAATGTTTACGCCGTAGAAATTGGTATTGAACTGATCAGGATTGTTAGGATCCATCACTGTTGCGTAGGTTGGAGTATTTAAAACCGACAGTACCACCCCGGCACGATTAGCTCCTTGTCCGGTGATAACGCCATTGCTGGTGTAGTCGGAATAGGAAACATTCGCCCCGATTTTTAACCAGGGGCGAATCTGGTTTTCGATATTGGTACGGAAGTTAAAACGTTCGAAAAAGGCTACCTTGATAATTCCTTCTTCTCCGGTATATCCCGCTGAAATATAGTAATTCAGTTTATCGGTAGCATTCGACACGGATAACTGGTAATTCTGTGTCAGTGCACTCTGGAAGGTTTCTTTGTACCAATCGGTTTGATCGGACAAGTTATCCGGCAATACCGTTGTCGATTTCATATCGGAGAGGAGTTCGCGATACTGATCAGTATTCAACACTTCCACCCGGTTGGCAAGGCTGGTAAGTCCGGTGTAGGCATTCAGACTAATCTTTGCTTTTCCGGCAGCTCCGTTTTTAGTAGTGATTAATACAACACCATTTGCTGCACGTGATCCGTAAATAGCTGCCGAAGAAGCATCTTTCAGGATCTGCATGCTGGCAATGTCGTTTGACGAAAGAAATGAAATATCGTCGAGTGTAACTCCGTCGACTACATACAAGGGGTCGTTGCTGGAGTTCATCGAGGTGGTACCACGTACCCTGATTACCATTCCCGAACCGGGAGCTCCACTGGGACGAACCACCGAAACCCCGGCAGCTTTTCCCTGAAGTGCCTGAGCAGCAGTAACAATCGGACGCTGATCAAGGTCGTCGGTCGAGATCGTTGTAATAGCGGTGGTAACGTCTTTTTTCTTGACAGTACCATAGCCGATTACCACAACTTCTTCCAGTTTCTGAGTGTCGTCTGAAAGCTGTACGTTGATAGTGTTAGCGCTTCCCACTGTAATTTCCTGTGAAAGCATTCCGATATAGCTGAACACCAGTATGTCGCCGGTTCCTGCTTCAATACGGAATTTACCATCGAAATCGGTAATCGTTCCCGAAGTAGTTCCCTTTACTAAAATATTAGCACCGATAATGGTTTCACCTCTGGAGTCGGTAACAGTACCGGACAGCGCCCGTTTCTGTGCAGAAAGCGGGAAAGCCAGCACCATCATCAGAACAAGGAATGCTATCGAACGGGTTGACCTTCTACGTGTCAACGCGGTCGTACCGTGTTTTTCTTCACTGATTTTCATGTAGATGATGTATTAAATTAATTGTTATATGTGATTGTTATCTTTTGATCTCCTGCCATCAATTCAAATTCGCCGGCTTCGGTTACCCACTTGTCGGAGCTGTCGACAAAGGCCAGGTCGGCCGCCGTTAAGGTGAATTCAACTGTTTTGGTTTCGCCCGGGTTCAGACTTATTTTGTCGAACCTGCGAAGTCGTTTTACATCCGGTGTCATGCTTGCGTAGAGGTCGCTGCTAAACAGCAGTACCGCTTCTTTTCCAGCGCGGTCGCCTGTGTTGCTAACATCTACCGAAATAGTCAGCTTATCTGATGGTCCGAAGGTGGAAGCCGATGCTTTCAGGTTGGAATACCCGAAGCTGGTATAGCTAAGACCATCACCGAATTCAAACTGAGGGTTGTAGTCGGATTCGTAGTTGTATGCCCCCGGAGAAGGATTTTGTTCTTCCGAAGGTTTATGGTAATAGTTTACAATAGAGTTTGGATAGGAAGGATAAGTGTAGGGCAGTTTGCCCGATGGGTTAACCTCACCGTACAGAATATCAGCTAATGCATCGCCTCCAAAGTTACCCGGAAGGTAAGTGTTGATAACAGCCTTAGTGCCTGCCTCAAACGAAGCGATGGTACGTGGGCGTCCCTGGTTAAGGATTAGAATTACCGGTTTACCGGTTTTAACAAGTTCTTGTGCCAGGCGGGTCTGGAGTGGACTCAGCGTAAGATCGTTTAAGTCGCCCGGTTTTTCGGTATAAGTATTCTCACCCACAAACAGAAGGATACGATCCACTGATCGGGCTGCAGCTATAGCTTCATTAAAGCGGTCTTCGTATTCTTCGTAATATTTACCCGCATGGTTATAACTTACACCCGGTACATAACTTACCTTACCGGCTCCGGCTTCCAGTTGGATAGCTTCGAGGAAGGTGTTGAACTCTTCGGTAAACTGATCGGTTTTCTCACCCTGCCAGGAATAGCTCCATCCCCCGTTCATTGTGCGCATCGAATTTGCATTCGGTCCGGTAACCAACACCCTGAGGTCTTTGCTTAGGGGAAGGATATTCTCTTCGTTTTTAAGAAGAGTGATAGCATCTGCAGCAGCATCATAGGCTAACTTGGCTGATTTCTCAGAACCAAATTCAGGATAGTCAGCATAATGAGTAACCGGAGTTTCAAAAAGTCCCAGTCGGATTTTTAAGGTGAGGATGCGACGCACAGCATCGTCGATGCGACTCTCCTTCACTTCACCTTCTTTCACCAGGGCTACCAGGTCGTTAAAGAAATCTTCGTAATGATAAGGGACCATCGACATGTCGATACCTGCGTTGATGGCTAATTTCACAGCTTCTTTATTAGAACCGGCAATCTTGTCGCGGGTATGGAGGTTGATGATATCGTTCCAGTCGGTCACCACCACCCCTTTAAATCCGAGTTCTTCTTTCAATAATGTTGTAAGCAGATCGTAGGAAGCATGAACAGTAACACCGTTGATAATGCCGGAGTTAACCATTAAGGAAGATGCTCCTGCTTCGATTGCCTTTTTAAAAGGTTCCAGGTGATACTCACGTAGAATATTGTCGGGAATATAGGCAGGTGTGCGGTCTTTACCGGATACAGGAACCGAATAACCCAGGAAGTGTTTCAGACACGAAGCTACTTTAGTACTTGTCCCGATACTATCGGGCGTCATGCCTTCATATCCTTTTACAAGTTGTTCACCTAGTACACTAATAAGGTAGGGATCCTCGCCGAAACCTTCAAACTGGCGACTAAAACGCGGGTCGGCGCCAAGGTCGAGTACGGGTGAGAAGTTCCACGGAATTCCGGAAGCTCTCATTTCGTAAGCAGTAACTGCTCCCATGGTGTAGGCATGTTGCGGATTGAAACTTGCAGCTACCGTTATTTGCTGGGGGAACATGGTGGCACCATCTGTATAGGTTACACCGTGGATAGCGTCTACACCGTAGATGACAGGAATCTTACTTTTCGTTTGCTTTGTTGCTACTTCCTGAATCTGATAGATAATCCCGTACCATTGTTCGGGAGTCATAGCATAGTTGTTGGTAGTGTTAAGCACGGAACCTACGTGGTAATCTACCAGCGCTTTACGCAGACGGGCTGTGTCCAGCTCAAAGGGGAAGCCTGAGTTAAAGACAGTCTCACCATTGCCGATAACATCCAGCGTAATTTGAGTCATTTGTCCGACTTTTTCTTCGAGAGTCATCTCACTAAGAAGTTTTTCTACACGCTCATCTGTTTCGTTCGGAGCAGATGAACAGGCCGTAAACCCCATTAGTGCCGTCAGTAATAGCGTAATAATTAAAGGAGTTGAGTGTTTCATATTGGTTAACTTTGGTTGATTTATTCAAGAGTGTCAGATTAACAATAACTTTGCAAATATAAGTGCTTGTAATCTATCTACCAAATAAAGTAGTGTTTTTTTTACACTAAGTTGGCAATCAGGCTTTGGTGTGTAAAAGACACTATAAATGGTTATGTATAAAACAATTTATCTATCTTTGCGTTCATTTATGACAGGAGAATCAGCAACCAGGTATTTAATATGGACAATATTAACGAGTTATTAGGAAGTCTTTCAGTGGATTGCGTTATTTTCGGATACGAAGATAACATGCTGAAAGTTCTGGTGAGGAAAGAATTCATCCCCATGGGAGATTCGGTTATTGAGGAATATAAATTGCCCGGGAATCATGTATTGAGGAACGAAACGATTGATGATACTGCCAGAAGAATTCTTAAGGAACAGACCGGTTTAGAGAATATTTATGCCAAGCAGTTTTATGTGTTCAGTGATCCCGACCGACTTCATCGTCGACCGCAGGA
>JAQUYE010000009.1 GCA_028691965.1 Paludibacter sp.
CCATTTAAAGTCGATATTGTTGGCCTTTGCAACGCCTGCCGTAGCAACCAGTCCGTCCCAGTCGCCAACAAGAAATTGCTGATAAGAAATGCTGTCGATTCCGGCAAGTGTCGGTTTTTCGTCGGCGCCTTGTGCTACCAATAGGGTAGTGGAGAGCAAAAACACCATATTCAGTACTAGTTTACCAATTCCGTTTTGCATATACTATGGTATTTCCTGTTTGTATGCTGAACGAGATTATTCCGCGTTGGTCAATGCTGATAGTCTGCGTACGGTTTATCAGCTGCTTCTTCAGAAATCTAACATTCACCTGTGTTGAAAGTTCAAGTTGATGAGTGTCAAAGCCTGTATCTTTCTGTACTTGTTGTTGGAGGTAGTTTACCTTTGTAAGATTCGTGAACGGAGCTGCAAAATCGTTGATGGCACGCAGTATTCCCGGCGTGTTGACAAGGTGAACCGGTATGCTGTCGGTTACCGGCATAGTTGAATCGGATAGCAGAACCTTATAAGCCGTAAGGAAGAACCTGTAAAGCAGGGATTTTTTACTTCCATAGAAGGTCGTGAAATAAAACATCAGTTTATCGCACGTATAATAAGCCACTGCACCGGTCTCGCGACTATACAGGTAGTTGTAATTATAAGCATCGGTAAATGCATCCCAATGTTCGGTAGTAAGGTTTCCTTTTGCATCTGTCCAGCTAAAACTTAAACTTGTATCAGGCAAAATATTGAATGCTTTGTGTAACAGCTGATCGGTGTTAAGATTGGATACAGTACTGCCATCAACAGGAATATCAAACTGCTTTAAAGTTGATTGTGATGTAGCTGACTGTTCGGTGAAATAGGCAATCGGATATTCAAGTGTTCGAGCGCCAATATGAGGTTGCGACTGGATCTGAAAATGAAGATGGGGATAGGGTGAGCGTCCTGAGTTTCCGCATTGGGCAATTACATCACCGGCTTTTACAAACTCACCTTTTTTTACTTTAAGTGAGTTCTTACGCAGGTGAGAAAGTTGGGAATACACTGTCGGCGAATGTTGAATGACCACACTGTTACCCCAGTTCTGTAAAGTGTTTACCTGTCCCGCTTCGTTGTCGTCGATACCATCCCTGCAATCAGTGATTACTCCATCTGCCGGTGCTGATACGGGTTTCCCAAAACAATAATATTGGTCAGGGCTGTTACCTGTTCCCTGGAAGGTTTTCCCTTCCTGATCCTGAATCATAAAGTCAAGCGCTTTCCCCCATTCCTCCTTGTGTGTGAAGTTTCCGTCGTAGCCCTGGGTTATAGTCCATTTACCCCAGAAAGGTAGTTGCAACGGAATATACAGAAAACGGGTAAGGCGGTCTTTATTATTCTGATAGGAGTACAGGTTTACTTCCGGAGAGTATTGCTGCAAGGGGGTGATAATTAAAGAACGGGCTGCATTTCGTTGTTGCAGAAAATGCACAAAAAGGATGGTGACTACCGAATAGGGCAGCGAGAATGCCGGAAGCTGAATAAAGTTAAGTAATCGAATAAAAAATAATAATACCAGTGATGTGACCGGAACCAACAGAATCGTCCAGAAGTAGGATGCTTTCGATGGAATAACAAAAAAGCCACCTACCGCTATTGCTACCATAATAAAGTTTGCCCCGATATTGTAATAGCTGATGCTGGATGCTTCGGAGCCTACAAAGATGGCAAACAAATAGGCTGTCAGGAATCCGATAACCGAAAGGGAAAAGAAAATCCGGGAAGCAATGAGCAGTCCGATGGCAACAACTAAACCAGCCAGCATATTGTCCTGAAAAAAGACAGAACTGAGCGACCGGAGGTAAACCTCGATGATAGCTCCCGGTTGAAAGGACTCAATCTGCTGAAATAGCTGTACCAGCGAATTACCCCCAATAGCATACAACTCGTTCATCCAGAATATATTCCGTTGTGTCAGTCCGAGATTTGCTAATTCGGAAGAGGGTAGCATAATCACCCAAAAGCTGATTACAAAAGGAATGCTCAGAAAAGGTAAGCCTTGTCGGAACGACCACCCTCCCAGGGCTACCGATATAATTAAGCTTAGCAATGATATCAGCACTAATAATACAAAGAAAACTATGCCCGGATCGAAAAAGGTACCCAGCCCAATACCGGTTATTAGTGCGTTGAAGGTGTATACACCTGTTCGCAATAGTGCTTTGTCGAAACCAAAGGCCAGCGAGGTTCCCACGGCAATACACACTGCAATCAGTCCGCTTATGCCGGCATAGATGTTCAGGAAACTGGCAGCCATAACGGCAATGGCCATCCATCGGTTATTCAAAAAGAAGAGGATTGAATAGCTGTTCAGGATGGCCTCTACGCTCGTTGCTGTCGTTTTTTTCCAGTTCGCAGATGTCATGCTTTCTAGTTCAAATGTGTGGGCAGCAGTTCTTGTGAATTAATGTATTCTGTGGTTTCAGCCTTTCGGATGAGGTGAGTTTTATTTTCTTCGTCGATCAGCACAATTGCCGGACGTAAGGTAATAAACTGCATCCACTGAGTCATGTTATAAGCACCTACCTGATGTACAACAACCTGATTACCCTTTTCGAGCAGGGGCATTACGATACTCTCACGTACCACGTCGATATTCATGCAAAGCGGACCGTAAAGCACGGTTTCTTCGGTTTGTTGTCCGAGTGGCTGAGCCGGACTCACCTTGTGTTCGTACCAGAATGAAGTAAACAGGGAATTGATTCCGAAATCAAGTATCGTAGCGCGGCGACCGTCGGATAGTCGCTTCGTTGCCAGGACAGTCCCCAGCAGGTATCCGGCATCATCGATAAGGGCACGGCCTGTTTCAAGGATGAGTAACGGAAGTTCTTCGGGTCGGAAACCATAACCCAGAATAACATCTGTGATAGCATCAGCAAATTGATCCAGGGAGGGTACAGTGTCGGTGCCGGGAAGATAAGCTCCTTTAAGTGTGTTCGTAGAGGGGAAACCACCTCCCAGGTCAAGGTAATGAACCATCTTACCGTACCGTTCCTTTACACTCCATGCCAGTTCACATAAATTTCGGGCAGCGGTAGCATAGGCATTAGGAGATAGCATAAAGGTCCCGATATGACAGTGTAGCCCGACTAACTCCAGTCGTTCCGAGCTCACGATGCGGGTCAGTGCATTCCATGCCTGCCCATTCTCAAAATTAAAACCGAACCGGTCCCATTTAGGATAGATGCCTGTATCCATGTTTACCCGGATAGCCACTTTCGGATTCAGCTTATGCTCATTGCTTAACCGGATCAATGAGTAGAGCTCATCGTAATGATCGATATGAATCAGGGAATTGTTACGGGCAGCAAGTACGAGTTGTTCGTCTGTTTTGTCGGGTCCGTTGAAGATGATCTGATGTCCGGGGACTCCGTTATTTAAGGCTTTGTCGTATTCAAAGCCGGACACAACTTCGGCCCATGAACCTTCCTGATGAAAGGTGCGGCATACAGCATCCATGTAATTTGTTTTATACGACCAGGCAAACTGAACCTTCGGATACCGCGTGTTGAAAATGCGTGATGCGTTTCGGATGTTGCGTCGTATCTGTCGTTCAGAAAGAACAAAAAGAGGAGATCCGTATTCCTTTAATAATCCTTTTACGGCTACACTCTCAATATGGGTTAGAGGTTCATTTTCTGTTTTAGTTCCGAATTTATTCATCAGGCCGGTGTTCATTTTGCGTAGCGTAGGCCTTTCGTAGCGCTTCTTTTCCATAATGGTGGTTGTTATAGTTCTCCGTTGCCGGAAATTTTCTGAAACTCGTTAATATCGGTAATCAAATCCCAGGCATATCGAATAAATATCTTGCCTGTTTCATAGCTGGTAAAGGGTTCTACAGTTTCGCCCATTGCCATTTTTACCAGACTGGCCGGCTGGTTTTGTCCGGCAGCTGCTGTCAGGTAGATCCATGCAGGGAAACGGGGGTTTACTTCCATGATAAATGGTTTGCCATCGTCGGTGAGCATCACCTCCAATTCACATCCCCCTCTCCAGTTGGTCGACTTTATGAATTTTTGCGCCAGTTCTACCAGGCGATCATCTTCGATGGTGATACCGGCCCAGGCTTTACCTTTATCGGTTATGTAGAGTTTCCGCATCGGGATGATACTGATTGAATTTCCTTCGCCATCACCTAAGGCAGCAATATTAATTTCCGTACCTTTTATAAACTCCTGAAGGATGATGGGTAATCCCCATTTAGCAAGTATCTTTAAGAATGCCTTCTCAACCTGTTCGAAGCTATTGGCAACTACTGCATCATAGAATTTACCCTTCACTACTACCGGATACTCCAGTTCTTCCTCAATCTGTTTTAGTTCGCGGAATTCGTGTATGATCCTGTCCTTTGGCACGTAAAACCCATTCTTTTTACCAAATTCGACCAGCTTAATCTTATCGCGTGATTCAAATTGTTTCAGCTCAGGTAGAAAGGTACGAATACCCTTCGCCATGAGTTTGTCTCTTAATTTAATGAAATTAAAGAGCTCGGCATCGAAGTTGGGAATTATTAAATCGAGCGATTCTTCTTCGTGGATATATTCCAGTCTGGCCAGTAAACTATCGGTACCACCCGATGGATAGGGTATCTGATAGGTTTTGTCGATAAGGTCGTGCATATATAAGCCCGGTTCAAGTGCTTCGTAGGATAAACCGATAATTCGTGCTTCGAAATCGGTGCTTTCGCGGATGGCACGCACAACAGCTACCCCGGGACCCGGGCTGTCGATGGCGTTAAGAGCAGTAACTGCAATAACAAGTTTCTTTTTCATGGCAGTTGTGATTAATCCAGCACGCTGTTATCTTTCAACAAGGAGGTAAAATCCTCCACATCCCTTTCAACCAGTATGCGGTCGGCATCGTATGCTTCGCAGATGGCATCGGTTATCTCGATCAGCGATTTATCCTGCTTAAGCATGCTGATAATCATAGCTCCAGTTCCGTTTGTGGAAAAGGAATCACCGGTGGTCGGATTGAAAAGATAACCCTCGTCGCTAACGGCGATATTTTTTCGTATTCGCATAATTTTTTTATTATTTTGATAACAAAATTAGCCACAACAACCAGACAGTGCAAGTTGTTTCAGTAGATGAGAGGCTTTTCTCAACAAAAGTCAGGCAGGTAATTAACGGATAAACTTTTTAAAGCTTTGTCCGGCATGCAGAATAAAGATCCCCTTTGCCTGAAATGATATCAATTGTTCTGATTTTGATGCACGAATAGAAAGTAACTTCTTGCCCGCTGTCGAATATACTTCAATCAGCTCGCCGGGTTGAAGTCCCGTGACCAGCATGCCATCAGCTGTTATGCTTAGATTAACTCCTGAAGTGTTGACCGAAGGTGCGGAAGTTGCAAAGCTTTGTTCGCTGATGGTTGAAAAGTTTTGCCAGTAGGGGGCTTGCTCGTAGAGTTGTTTTGAGCTCGTTGGGACAAAGAGCTGCGCACCCGCCTGGTTGGCCAGATCGAAGGTGTAATAGTCGATTACGGGAGGAGCTTGTTTATTAATACTAAAGCTACTCAGGGCGGAGCAGCTATAAAAAGCGCTATATCCTATCGTGTGTATGCTTGACGGTAATTCTACATTTTGCAGGGAAGTACAGTAGGAAAAGGCTGAATTACCTACCGACTGCAATCCTTCACCCGCTTCCATGCCGGTAATATAGGTACAGCCATAAAAGGCTGCAGTGCCAATATGTTTAATGGTTGCAGGGAGGGAGTAATTTCCTGCTTTATTGAGTGGACAAATATACAGGGTGTCGGCATTTTTGTTCAGTAGTACACCATCGTTGGCCGAATACCAGGGATTAGAAGGTGCTACTTCAAATCCGGTAATACCCGGGCAGTTGTAAAATGCATATTCACCTATCCAGCTCATTGCTTCAGGAAAATAAATGGAGCCATTGATGCCGGTGCAACTGTGAAATGCTCCCGGGTCAAGACTTGCTACCGTTGAGGGAATAGTGAAAGCGCCACTGTAGGTAGTGGGGCAATAAAGCAACCGGTCTTTGTTCTTGCTATACAATATCCCGTTCTCAGCACTAAAGTAAGGATTCTGCAGATCAACACTAAATCCGGCAAGTCCGGTGCAACCATAAAAGGCATAATAACTTATGTAGTCGACCCCTTGCGGAATAGTCATTGTGCTGGTGAGTTGAGTGCAACCGTAAAACGCATGACTTCCCAGCAGCTTAACAGATGCAGGAATACTCACAGCCCCGGTTTTACCGGCAGGACAAATAAACAATGTATCGGTTTGCTTGCTGAACAGCATGCCGTTCGTCGAGCTAAACCGGGTATTGGAAGCATTTACGTCGAAGGCTTGTATATTGTTACTTTCAAAAAAACAATAACTTCCCAGATTAGTAAGTGAGGCAGGGAGGCTGACTGTTCCTATCAGGTTGTAACAACCATAAAAGGCACCATCGCTAAGCGATTGAAGCGTGCCGGGAAGGGTAAGGTTGCCCGAGATACCCGAGCAGTAGGCAAATGCATAGGAACCTGTGGATTGCAGGGAAGAAGGGAGGGTAATTGCTGTAAGGTTATAGCAGTTTTCAAAAGCCGACTGATCGATATGTTTGACTGTTGCAGGGATATCGACAGCACCTGTTTTGGCATTAGGACAAACAAAGAGTGTGTCCTTTGCTTTATTGTAAAGTATACCTTTGTCAGTTGCAAAGCGGGTATGAGTAGGAGAGACTGTGAACGAACTCAATGCATAGCATCCATAAAATGCATACGATCCAATTTTTTTCAGGTTGTTAGGCAGTGTGCCCAGGCTGGTAAGGTTCCAGCAAAAATAAAAGGCCTGATCGCCGATGGATGCCAGGGTAGCCGGCAGGGTAACAGACACTAGTTCGGGTTTGTAGGATAGTAACATAGGATTGTAAAAGGCAAAATCAGGTAGTTCGTTAGCTGGATAGGTGGTAACTTCACCCTGAAGTGTGCCTTCTGATCCGGTATAAGCTAAGATACTTACCAGTGCCATGTTAAGAGTAGTGACTCCCTTAACACGATCGCGGAGAAAAGCAAAGTCGCGGGCATCCATTTTTCCTTTCACCGTGAGGGTAGTTACGGTAGTCAAGTCGGAAGTCGTGAAATACTGGTGTATAGTTCCCGGTAGAGTGGGTTCAACTGTTTTGGCAGGTTGTCCGAAAACTCCGGTTGCCACTAATACAAAGAGTGTTATTAACCCATATTTCATACCAGTTTTATTTTACAAAGTTTGTACTGAGGTATTCCTGAAAACCTTCCTTGTATTGTACCCCAACCGGAATTATCTTTTTATGTTCCAGGTGAATCTTGTTCTTCTCTACCGCTTTAATTTTAGTCAGATTAACAATAAACGAACGCTGCACACGCATAAATTTATCCTTTGGCAATTCATTTTCCATGTTCTTTAGCCGCATAAAGGTCATAACCATTTCACCGTTAGTTCTGAAAATCTTTATGTATTCGTTTGCACTTTCTACGAACAGGATGTCGTCGGTAGGTATTTTTATCAGTTTGTAATCCGACTTAACAAGTATAAATTCAGGTTGAGCCTCTGATTCGAGTTCCAATCTTTCTTCAATTTGCTTGCGTCTTTTTTCTTCCTGGATCCAGTAAAAGAGTAGTTTGTAGGCTGCAGCGGTTCCTGCAACCAAAAAGGCAACTAACAGGTTTACCCAGAAACGCGAAGCCGGAGAGGGGTTGGAATTTGCTTGTTTTACCCGATAGCCTTCGGGAGGAGGCATTTCATTCGAAAATTCAATTGGAGAACCTTTGCTCATCGAAGGCATTGTAATTGCCGGTTGTTGATTAAGTTGCTCAACAATTTTTTGTTCGAGACATATCACAAGTGGAAGGAGGGCAAATAGCGTAATGGTGTATCTCAGATAGTGTTTCTTGTATAATAGAAGAGGTATCAACAGGTAAAAGTTGACTATAAATACAACTAATAACGCTGACAGTTTTAGCCATGCTAACTGAATTTGATCCCATAATATGATCCCGTTTTGTTGATACGAGATAAAAGGGCTCATAAAAATCAGCACCCAAATAACGATAATGACTATCGTTTCAATAACTTTATATCGTGATACTACTGTTTTCAATTTCGTTATTTAACCACTTTACTGCATCGTATCGATACAAATGTACGTTCATTTCGCCAAAAGAGCAACATTTCCTGTTGAAAATCATGCTGTCTTTTAGCTAAATCCTTTTTCTTTAAGTACTTTCAGGGCGGTAGTGTAGCCTAATTGGTAGATTTCATCAGCCTTTTCGGTTTCGAACAGGTTATAATCGTAAATATGTTCCGGTTCGATAAGTATATCGCACAGCGCTTTGTCGTTCAGGATGTTCGATCGGAACATAAAGTGATAGGTCCGTAAAGCTACATCCATAATTTTCAGCTTGTATTCCGGTGCAGTCAACGGACTTACATTAATACCGATCACCAGTTCGCAGTCCTCCCGGATTGTTGATACCGGAAAGTTTTTCATCAGCCCACCATCCACATAAAGCTGATTTTTAATCTTCTTTGGTACAAAAAGAACAGGAATACTGCTGGAAGCAATAACGGGTTTCAGTAAATTACCTTCGTCGAAGATGGCTGATCTTCCTTCGTCGAAATTAGTTGCTACAATCCGGAACGGTATTCTCAATTCTTCGAAGGTTTTGGCAGTAAGTAGTTTGCCCAGGTAACGTTCGAAACTATTCAAATGAAAGAACCCGCCTTCAGGAACCAGGATCTTTGTCATTTTAAGGAAGCTGACATGTTTGAAGGCTTCCAGTATCTCGGTTGGCTTGTGCCCATCCGCATATAAGGCTCCCACGATAGCCCCTGCACTAACGCCTGAAATGATTTCAGGCTG
Organism: Paludibacter sp.; assembly: GCA_028691965.1. Taxonomy (GTDB): domain Bacteria; phylum Bacteroidota; class Bacteroidia; order Bacteroidales; family Paludibacteraceae; genus Paludibacter. Next base: position 8,877 of record JAQUYE010000009.1, read on the forward strand.
TATGTTCAACTCTTCCATTGCCTGTAAGGCGCCGGCATGGCATAAGCCCCGGATTCCACCTCCACTGAGGGCAACTCCTACTTTGTACTTCTTTTCCATTGTTGTGTCAGACTGAATAGTGTGAAAAAGCATGCATAACTGAATCGTAATAGGTCTTGGAGACCGGAATATCGGCTACTTGCGGTACATCCACCTCCATCGTTATACCGTCTTTGGTCTTTTTAAGTACCTTCACCCGGTCGAGGTTGATGATGTACGAACGGTGACAACGAACCAGCGGTGTATCTTCAATCAGGTTTTGCTCAAACCACTTAAGCGAATTGCGAATCGGAAAGCGTGAAAGACGCTCTTTGTTAATATAATGGATGGTAGCGTAGTTATCAGCCGATTCGATGTATACCAGATTGTCCAGCTCTAAGGTAATTTTAATTTCTCCCTTTTCGTCGGCGAATGCTAAGCGTCTTTTACGGGGAGTTTCAGGGCTGGTCAGGTTTTCGCTTTGCTCTTCCAGAAGTCGCGTCTTTTCTTTCCACGAAAAATAGAGTAGTGATATACCGTAAGGGAGTAACAACACCAGACTGGTGTTAACAATTGCCTTTTTGAGTATTTCCATGAAGTCGCGGTTTTCACTACCCTCGGGAACATATTTTGAAAATACAGCAAAGAAAAGCGACATGGAAACGATCTCAGCCACTATCCATCCTGCATACTGAAGGGTGGTAACAGGGTTCCGGCGACTGTAATAATGCATAATCACCCGGCTTATTACCACTACCAGCATACCCGTAAGGATGATAAGGCTGGAGAAAAAGAAGTATTTAAAGTCGGTTATGTCGGGATACCAGTTGCGGGAACCGAATGGTTGAAAAATATTGATAAAGAACAGGGCAAAGAATGCCGTGAACACTATCATGTGGATAGTATTGTCTTTCTCTAATAAAAAGGAAGGAATTTTCTTCTCCACGGACTGTATATAATTAATGAACGTGCAAAGTTAAACTATTAGGTTGGTCTTTGCAATAGAATACATTTCTTGTTGGTTATTTCGCCCCTCATAGATTATTTTCGCCCCTAATAAGCAGGCTACATCCCTTCACAGGACTATTCAGAAGGTATATTTTACCCTTTATGTCAACTGCCTTTTCTTTGCACAAAAAAGAATTCGACATGAGTTATTCTGCACGTTATCAGGAACTAGCCGCCGAATTGACGGACCGACAAGCAAAGGAGATAAGTCCGTCAGGTATCTGTGTGAACTACCTGCCCTTTCAAAGCAGTACTCCCCAGGAGGAAGATGAAGTGAAAGTATCTCGTTTTTTAAACGAACGAGTACATGAGAATCAACAATTTGATTATCCTGTCTTTTATAATCGAAAAAAACCCGTTCAGGATGAAGCAATCATTCTGCTACACGGATTGAACGAACGCAGCTGGAATAAATATTACACATGGGCCGAAGCGCTTTGTGAACGTACAGGTAAAGCTGTTATTCTTTTTCCTATTGCCTATCATGTAAACCGGTCTCCGGCTGCATGGCTTGATCCGCGTGAACTTTCCCCCCTCCTTCAGCAACGTAAACTTCGTAATGGCTATGACCGCTTGCTGAGTGTTGCGAATGTGACGCTGAGTGAACGCCTGAGTGAACAGCCGATTCGTTTTTTTACATCCGGACTACAAACCTACAAAGACCTGGTTAAGTTGTATACGGAAATAAGTGACGGACGGATTCCTTTCTTTAAAGAGAATTGTCGTATTGATGTGTTTGCCTATTCTATCGGCGCCTTTTTAGCACAGATTTTATTTCTTTCGGAAGAAACACTTTTCTCTGCCTCCCGTTTATTTATGTTTTGCGGAGGGAGCATTTTCAGTGCTATGTATGGAGGGTCGCGTAGTATAATGGATAGTACTAGTTACCATAAACTGTATGATTATTACCTGAAGGATTTCTCCCTTGAGGAGGCCGGGAGAATAACAGGAACCAAACTGGCGCGGATATTTCATAGCATGATTGCTCCCTTTCACCTGACAGACTATCGCCTGCAGCTGTTTCAGGCTATGAGCGACAGGATAGGAGGTGTTTCGTTGCAACGCGACTCAGTGATTCCTTATTCGGGGGTACAGGAAGCTATGGGGAATGAGTTGGCCGGAAAATTAGTGCAGCTATTGGATTTTCCCTATGGATATTGTCATGAAAATCCGTTCCCCATTGTTAAGGAAAACACTGAAGAAGTGGACAGGGCATTTAGTAAAATATTTAATTTAGCATCCGGATTTCTTGCTTGCTGATAAATCTGTATATTTGCAACTTTAAATTTTTAGCAAAGTATAGATCTATGAATAAGCTCTTAAGTATTGTTCTCGTCTGCAGCATGCTGTTTCCTTCGGTTGATGCAGTCTCGGCCGGCAAATCCATTTTCAGGAAAAAGGTAAAAAAAGAAGCCATAGTTGCTAAACCCACTCCTAAACCTGCACCGACAAAGGGTCCCAAACCTTATTCGGAAGTAATAACTTCAAAAGCGAAAACAAGTTCGGGCTTTATGAAGGTGCATCAGGTAGATCAGAATTACTTTTTTGAAATTCCGGATTCCATTCTTCAGCAGGATTTGTTGGTGGTTGGTCGTATTGCCAAAGCACCGGTAATGGCTCAACGTGCTTTTGTCGGCTATGCCGGCGATTATATTGGCGAGAATGTTATTCGCTTTGAGCTGGGAAAAGACGACCGCGTTTTGTTGCGTACCATCTCTTATACAGAACGGGCATCAGATTCAACAGGGATGTATCTTTCGGTTCTGAATTCAAATGTACAGTCGATCATGGGTATGTTTGAAGTGAAAGCCTACCGTAAAGATACTGTGAGCGGAAAGCAATCGGTTGTAATCGATGTAACCGACTTCATTAAAAGTGAGAATACAGTGCTTTATTTCGATGATCGTGTAAAGAAGGCCCTTTCTATCGGGAATCAGCTGAACGACCGCTCGTATATCGACGGGGTAAAGGCTTTCCCGAAAAGTGTTGAAATAAGATCGGTTAAAACATTTACCAACCGACCGGCGAATCCTAATGCAAGGGTTGCCGATCCTTCGACTTTTGAGTTGAACTCTTCGGTAATCCTCTTACCCAAAGTTCCAATGAAACCAAGGTACTATGATCCGCGTGTAGGGTATTTTACCACCCGCTATACCGATTATGATAAGAATCCTCAGGGCATCGAACGTGTTGCTATGATTACGCGCTGGCGCCTCGAACCTAAAGAGGAAGACCTGGAGAAATACCTGGCCGGTGAATTGGTTGAGCCTGAAAAGCCTATCGTATACTACATCGATCCTACTACTCCAAAGAAGTGGGTGCCCTACCTGATACAGGGAGTAAACGACTGGCAGAAAGCATTTGAGAAGGCAGGCTTTAAGAATGCAATTTATGCGCTCGAAGCTCCCAACGATTCAACCTGGACGATTGAATCGGCCCTGCATTCGGCTATTGTTTACAAACCTTCATCTGTGCCCAATGCCAGCGGTCCGCACGTGCACGATCCCCGCAGTGGTGAGATCCTTGAGTCGCATATCAACTGGTACCACAACGTGATGAGCTTGCTTCATCACTGGTACTTCATACAAGCCGGTCCCTACGATCCACGGGCGCGTTCGATGAAGTACGATGACGAATTGATGGGACGATTAATTCGCTTTGTTTCGTCGCACGAAGTAGGCCATACGCTTGGTTTGCGTCATAATTTCGGTGCGTCGGCTACTGTTCCCGTCGAAAAGCTCCGCGATCGCAATTGGCTGTCCGAAAATCACCATACTCCGTCAATGATGGACTATGCCCGCTTTAATTATGTAGCTCAACCGGAGGATTCGGTGCCTGAAAGAGGGATTATCCCCGAAATAGGAATGTACGATGAGTGGTCGATTCAATGGGGATATTCTTATCTGCCCCGCTTCGAAACTGCTGCTGATGAAGTCCCATATATGCAGGAATGGGTAACTCGTAAGCTAAAAGAAGATCCGCGTTATGCATTCGGAACGGAAACCGATCCCAACGATCCGCGTAATCAGAATGAAGATTTGGGTGATAATGCCATGAAGGCCGGTGCGTATGGAATTAAGAACCTGCAACGGATTATTCCTGAGCTGCTCGACTGGACACGCGAACCAAATAAAGATTATGAGAATGCCCGTGTAATGTACAACGAGGTGGTGGGACAGTTTAACCGTTATATGGGTCATGTCGCTAAAAACGTGGCGGGCATTTACACCACTCCAAAAATGGTAGAAGAACAGGGCCTTGTAACTGAACACGTACCTGCATCCATTCAGAAGGAAGCGATGTACTTCCTGAATAAGCAACTGTTCACCACTCCGATGTGGTTGTCCAACCGCGAACTGGTGGGTAAAGCCGGGGTCGATCCGATTGCAAGTATTGCTGCAGTTCAACGAAACATCCTCAACCGGCTTATCAGTCGTGCCACCTTCGATAAGTTAATTATGAATGAAAGTCTGAACGGAAAGGATGCCTATACTGCCATGCAGTTGATGGCGGATCTTAAGAAGGCGGTGTTTACAGAAATGAATACAGGCCGACCTGTCGATGTATACCGCCGGAATCTCCAGAAGAACTACGTGAATGCGTTGATGACCGTGCTTAACGGTACCTTGTCTAATTCGACCGCAACGCCGGTCGACCGCACCGCTGTAGTGCTATCTGATGCAACGGCTATAGCACGTGCTCATCTTGCCACATTGCGTACGGATATGATTGGTGCTTCACTTACCGCAACCGGTATTACCCGGGCTCACTTTCAGGATCTGGCTGCTGTCATAGAAGAGGTGCTGCAGCTCAGGAACTAGAACCTAAAAAAGAATCCCGGAAAGTAACTTCCGGGATTCTTTTTTATATAGCCAATACGCACCTTACTCTGCATTGCCTAAAGTGGCAATCAATTCTTCACGACTCACCAGTTGTTGCTGTCCGGATTTCATATCCTTGAGCATTACCTTGCCGGCAATCATTTCGGTTTCTCCAACGATAGCTACAAACGGAATCTTCTTTCCGTCTGCGTAGCTCATTTGTTTTTTCATCTTAGCAGGTTCCGGATATACTTCAGTATTGATACCCAATTTACGGAGTTGTGCTGCCCATGCTAAACAGTAGTTAAGTTCTTTCCATCCAAAACTAACAAAAAGCAAGCGGGTCTGTTCCGCTGATGTCTCCGGATAAAGCTCCAGCTGGTTTAATACGTCGTAGATGCGGTCGGCTCCAAAGGAAATCCCCACGCCCGAAACACCTTCCATTCCAAATACACCCGTCAGGTTGTCGTAACGACCACCGCCGGTAATACTTCCTATTTGTACATCCAGGGCTTTAACTTCAAAGATGGCACCCGTATAATAATTTAATCCACGCGCTAAGGTCAGATCCAGTTCGATGGGAGTATCAATCTTCATCGTTTCGCAAAGTCCGATAATCGTACTAATCTCCTCTATTCCTTTCAACCCAATTTCCGAACCCGCCAATACAGATTTCAATTGTTCCAGCTTTTCGGCATTGGTTCCGCTAAGCAGCAATATAGGCTGAAGTAGCGCGATGGCTTCTTTTGATATTCCCTTTGATGCTATTTCCTCATTCACCTTTTCAAGTCCGATCTTGTCGAGTTTATCGATGGCCACCGTTATATCCGTAATCTTTTCAGCCTCGCCAATCATCTCAGCGATACCCGAAAGTATTTTCCGGTTGTTCAGTTTAAGTACTACCCGTATGTTGAGGCGACGATACACTTCGTCGACAATCTGGATAAGTTCCAGTTCGTTGAGTAATGAGTCGCTACCCACCACATCCACATCACATTGGTAGAACTCGCGGTACCTGCCTTTTTGGGGACGGTCGGCACGCCATACCGGTTGAATCTGATAGCGTTTAAAGGGAAAGCTAATTTTGTCGCGGTTTTGTACCACAAAGCGGGCAAAAGGTACAGTCAGGTCGTACCGCAAGCCTTTCTCACTGATTTTACCTGTAAGTTGCAGACTGCTTAATGTGCTTAGTTCCCCCTCGGGAACCTGATTCAGGAAGTCGCCCGAATTCAGAATTTTAAAAAGCAGCTTATCTCCTTCTTCTCCGTATTTGCCCATCAGGGTACTCAGGTTTTCCATAGCAGGGGTTTCAATCTGCTGAAAACCGTACAGTCTGAATACTTCCTTAATGGTATCAAAGATATAATTGCGATTGGCCATTTCCAATGGCGTAAAGTCGCGTGTTCCTTTAGGAATCGATGGTTTTTGCATATAAATCGTTCGTAAGTTGTTCAATAATCAACGCACTTGCTCCTGTGTTGCGTTTCACGTAGTCGCCGGCAATTTTACCTGCCCTGGTGTCGTCGTGCAAGCGATGGAAACAATCGCGTAATTCGTCATAATCAGCAATTGAAAAGCCGGCACCCAGTTTAATAAGGTCGGCAGCTTCCCTGAATTTATGCCATGCCGGTCCGAATACCACCGGTACCTCCCATACTGCAGCTTCGAGCGTATTGTGGATTCCCACCCCAAAACCTCCACCTATATAAGCTATTGTGGCGTATTGGTAAATCGACGAAAGCATGCCAATGGTATCTATCACCAGGCAATTCGTGTTTGCGGTAGCATCCCCGTTCAGTCGGGTATAGCGCAGGCTCTCCGGGAATTTCTTGCTGATACCCTGCAGGTGTGCCTCGTTAATTTCGTGAGGCACCAGGATTAATTTGGTATCCGGATGTTCCTGTATATAACGGGCCAGCAACTCTTCATCGGCAGGCCAGCTGCTACCAGCCACAATCACACTATCGCTCTTCCCAATAAACCTTTCCACCAGTGGAAAAGATTTTGCTGAAGTTGCCAGTGCAGCTACACGATCGAACCGGGTATCACCGGCTACCTGTGCCTGCTGAACCTTAAATTCGTTTAACAGCTGCAGCGATTGTTCGTCCTGTACATAAATCTTTCGGAAGCTATTCAGCAATCGGAGGTACCAACCACCATAGGATTTAAAAAAGAGCTGATTGCTACGAAAGATAGCAGAAAACGAATAGACGGGAATGCCGCGGCGTTCAAGTTCCGATAAGTAATGAGCCCAGAATTCGTATTTGATAAACAGGGCTGCCTTTACATTCACACTATTCAATAGCTTTACGGCGTTTGAACGGGTATCGGCTGGTAAGTAACAAATCACATCAGCCCCTGCATATGATTTTCTGATTTCATAACCCGAAGGTGAAAAGAAAGTCAATAAGATGGGAAGTTCAGGGTGTTTTACCTTCAGTGCTTCCAGAACAGGGCGACCTTGCTCAAACTCGCCGAGTGAGGCTGCGTGAAACCACACATAGGATAGGTTGGGATTCACCTTCGTCTCCAGAATGCTGAAGGATTTTTTTCTTCCTTTACGCAGCAAAGCAGCCTTTTCATTAAACGGAGAGGCTAACGCTATGGCAGCACTGTAAAGTGCAATCCCGGTAGTGTAAACTATGTTACTGATCAACGCCGGCATACGATAAAAAATTGTTTGTTAAACAAAAAAGGCATCTCAAATAGTTGAAACGCCTTTTTTATGAGATCAGGGCTGAAATTACTTTCTGATACCTAATTCCTTAATGATAGAACGGTAACGTTCGATATCTTTTTTCTTCAAATAATCCAGTAAGCGGCGGCGTTTACCTACCAGCATCACCAGTGAACGTTCAGTTGCGAAGTCTTTTTTGTTGATCTTCAAGTGTTCAGTAAGGTGATTAATACGGAAGGAAAATAATGCTACCTGTGCTTCGGGAGAACCGGTGTCGGTTGTGCCTTTGCCGTAGGTTGAGAAAAGCTCTTGCTTTTTTTCAGCTGTTAAATACATGTTTGTGATTGGGTTATGTTAATAAATAGAGATCGAGCCATTACAACTCTCCTTCATTTTTTCTAGCGTGCAAAGATAAATAATAATCCTTAATCCGACAAATTATTTTTTAATTCCCCGTAAGATATGTCGCTTGCCCGGTGGTCCCTGCAGTTTTTCGACTTCAAAGCCTGCTGCTATCATTGCTCTGCGCACATCACCCTTCGAGCAATAGGTGGTAATTACTGCCTGGTTGTTACAGTGACCGGCAAGGTGGCGAAAGCGCTCTTCTGTCCACATCTCCGGTTGCCGATCGGGCGAGAAGGCGTCGAAGTAGATGCAGTCAAACATCCTATCGGCCTTGTACTGTGTGAAGTCGCATTCAGTTTTGGTGAGGTGGAAATCGGGCGTGATCGCTACTTCCCGGTTCCACGCACAACTGTGAAGAAGTCGGAATAGGTCGCGATCGGTCGGCCCCGAATAATTCAACTGATTGGTAAGTTCGGGTGAGAGCGGGTACTTTTCCAGGCTATGATAGTGAATGGTTAAGCCACTGTTTCGACCTTCGAGTAACGAAAGCCATGCGTTCAATCCGGTTCCGAAACCTACTTCGAGTATCGTTATTTCCTTTTTAGGGAGAAAGCGTAAACCCTGTTCAATGAAGATATGCTGTGACTCCTGCACTGCCCCGAACGAGGAATGATAGGTTTCGCCGGTTCGACTGTCGCAGAGCGAATGCGAACCATCCCCGGTAAGTAGGGGAGTGGGTTGTTCGGATGCGGCGTGCATTGTTCTTAGTGGTTTAAAACAACAGCCGCAACATGTGCTGCGGCTGTCAGGTGTCTACAGGTCTATAAAATCAATAGTTGTTCTTTTTTTCTTCGAAATAGGCCTGGTCGTGCAGACAAGCAGGGCAGGGTTTAGGTGCTTTCTTGCCTTTGTGGATATATCCACAGTTACGGCATTGCCATTCAATTTCTTCTTCGCGTTCGAATACTTTTTCTGCTTCTACGCGTTCCAGTAATTTACGGTAGCGACTTTCGTGTTCTGCTTCTACTTCAGCAATTTTACGAAATGCAACTGCTACCTGTTTAAAACCTTCCTGGTCGGCAATGTCGGCAAATTTCGGATAATCAACTGCCCACTCTTCGTGTTCGCCCATTGCTGCTGCCAACAAGTTTTCGGCAGTTGTGCCCACTATTCCTGCAGGATAAGAAGCAGTAATCTCTACCATTCCGCCTTCCAGAAATTTGAAGAAACGTTTAGCATGTTCTTTTTCTTGCTCTGCGGTTTCCATAAATACACCCGAGATCTGCTCAAAGCCTTCTTTCTTAGCCTGTTTTGCAAACATAGTGTAACGCATACGTGCCTGACTTTCGCCTGCAAATGCTGTCAGCAGGTTTTTTTCAGTTTGAGTTCCTTTAATTGAAGCCATTTTATTAAACTGTTTAAGGATGAATATTTATTTCATTTTTAACTTAGTCCTACAAAGATACTCAATTCCAACCTCAGAAAAGTGTTAAGGTGTTCAAAAAAACCAGTGTTGCACGATATTTATAATCATTCCAGACTTTACCGGAGTCGTGGAAATTACTTACCTTTGCACAACTATTCATTTACCCGCTATTTTCATGATCAGTTACCTTCAGGTTGAACATCTTACCAAGTCATTCGGCGATAATTTATTATTTGAGGATATCTCTTTCGGGATATCAGATAATCAGCGCGTGGCACTCATTGCTAAAAACGGAATGGGTAAAACTACCTTGTTGAATATTATTGCCGGCAAGGAAGACTATCAGGACGGACAAATTTCATTCAAGCGCGACTTGCGTGTGGCGTACCTGGATCAGGCACCGGAGTTTCCACCTGAGTTGTCGGTAATCGATGCTTGCCTGCAATCTGATAACGAAGTGGTACGCGCTATAGCAGATTACGAGCATTGCCTTCATTCCGACGATCAGGAGCGCCTGTCGATGGCTATGAATACGATGGATGTGCTGAAAGCCTGGGATTATGAGGTGCGCATCAAACAGATACTTGGTAAGCTTAAAATTGTTGACCTGGAACAAAAAATCGGAGAGTTGTCGGGCGGTCAGTTAAAACGCGTTGCCCTGGCGAATGTGTTGATTGCCGAACCGGAACTGCTGATTCTGGATGAGCCGACCAACCACCTCGACCTTGAAATGGTAGAGTGGCTGGAAGAGTTGTTGCGCCGTTCGTCCATGGCATTGCTGATGGTAACACACGACCGCTACTTCCTGGATCGGGTGTGTACCGATATACTAGAAATAGATCGCAGGTCTCTTTTTAAGTACTCAGGCAATTACAGTTATTTTCTGGAGAAACGTCAGGAGCGTGTGGATGCCTTTGCTACCGAAACCGAGCGGGCAATGAATCTGTATCGTACCGAACTCGACTGGATGCGCCGTCAGCCACAGGCCCGGGCAACCAAAGCCAAATCGCGTATTGATCGTTTTCAGGATCTGGAAGACAGGGCCAAAACGCGCGTTAATAACGATACTGTACAGTTGGATGTAAAAGCATCCTACCTGGGTTCCAAAATTTTTGAGGCCAAGGATATTACCAAGTCATTCGGAGAGATTAAAATTGTCAGGGATTTCACCTACACCTTTGCCCGCTACGAGAAGATGGGCATTATCGGTAAAAATGGTACCGGCAAGTCGACCTTTCTTAAAATGTTACTGGGAGAAGTGCAACCCGACAGCGGTTCCTTTGATGTAGGCGAAACGGTGGTGTTCGGTTATTATAGTCAGGACGGCTTGCAGTTCGACGAGCAGATGAAGGTGATCGATGTGGTTCGTGATATAGCCGAAGAAGTGAATCTGGGCAACGGTCGCAAGATGTCGGCTTCGCAATTTCTGCAACATTTTCTTTTTACTCCCGAAACCCAGTTTAATTACGTGTACAAGCTCAGTGGGGGAGAGAAACGACGCTTATACCTCTGTACTGTGCTGATGCGTAATCCTAACTTTCTGGTGCTCGATGAGCCTACCAACGACTTGGATATAGTAACGCTTGCTATACTGGAAGAATACCTGCGCAGTTTTAAGGGCTGCCTGATTGTGGTGAGTCACGACCGTTTCTTTATGGATAAGGTAGTTGACCATTTGCTGGTATTTGAAGGCGATGCTGCAATTCGTGATTTCCCGGGCAACTATTCCCGTTACCGCGAAGAACTTGAAACCAGGGCAGCAGAGAAACAAGCGGATGCTCCGGCTAAAAAAGCAAAACCGGCCGGTACTGAAACAGCATCCTCGCAGAAACGAAAACTTTCCTTTAAGGAAAAGAAAGAGTTTGAAAGTCTGGAGACTGAAATACAGGAACTCGAAGAAGAAAAGAAACGGGCAGAAGAACAATTGTCATCCGGTGAGTTATCTGCCGATGAGGTGGTTTCTATATCGGAACGCTATGCCGAATTAACCGATCTGATCGATGAAAAGTCGATGCGTTGGTTGGAACTGAGTGAGTTATGAAAACCTATATAGCACTGGGTAGTAACCTGGGCGACAGGGAGTTGAATATCGAACGCGCTATTCGTAGCATGGAAACAGTAGCAGGCACGCTGCTTGCGAGCTCAGCACTTTATTATTCCGAACCTCAGGGATTCAGCTCAGAGAATTATTTTGTCAACGCAGTTGTGCTGCTCGATACCGAATTATTACCTTTTGAGTTATTGGAGGCACTGCAACAGATAGAACGGAACTTAGGAAGAGTTGCAAAGTCGGTCGACGGGAACTATTCCGACCGAATCATTGATTTGGATATCCTGCTGTACGAAGGAGTGACAATGGATACCCCGGAATTGAAAATCCCGCACCCGCTAATGCGGGAACGGGATTTTGTTATGAAACCTTTATATGAATTGCCCGGGGAATGGATTAGTTGATTTTTAAGGAGTTACATCTGTTGCCAGATGGTATTCCCTCAATATATCCCGGGCTTTATCTGCCTCTTTTTCAAACACTAACAGAGCAATGCCTTCGTTAATCTCGTACATGATAGGTAAAATGTTGGCCATTGCCGAGTTGTAGATATTACTGGAGATATCGTTTTCCGTAAGTATCTGCTGATCCAGCATAGCTTCTTCCAGTCTCTCGTAGGTGTTAACCCTTACTAACTTGTCTTCCATACTCAGCATTTTTAAGGATTTGTTTGTAAGTAAAACGTCGGTTTGGCGGGAAATGTTTTGTAAGGAAGGAGTATTTTTCGACACTAAGATAATTTTTTTTACTTTTGTAGGCTTAAAGATGAGATAATGGAGATAGAAAATTTACCCGACCATCTGGTATATTCACCTCAGGTGATTGATTTCGTGACAGTTGCGGCAGAAACTTGTTTGTTGCTGGAACATGCCGGCGAACAGACACACGAAGACTTTGTGGAAAGAAGTCTGCGCCTCCTGACTATGTTATACCTCAAGAGTACCCTTATAGCGATTCCTGAGCGTGTATTCGACGACCCGACTGAACGCTTTGTTACCGAGGAAGATTACAATGAGGTAAAAGACTCGGTTGCAGTATTGATGGGGGGAAAGGATAGCTTTCTGGAGACTTTCCATCCGGATATGTCGTTAAGCGATACGCCTATTGCCGCCTTTGTGTCGGAGAATATGGCTGATATTTACCAGGAGCTGAAAGACTTTGCTTTTTCGTACCAACTTGCCGAGATTGATATAATGAATGATGCATTGGCAGATTGTCTGACAGCATTTGCCGAGCATTGGGGTCAAAAAGTGCTGAATACTATGAGGGCCCTTCATGCTGTTCGTTACAGCGACGATTTCGGCCTGGAATACTCCGATGAGGAGCCTGTGCCGGCACAAAAACTAAACAGAAATGCTTTCTTAGGATTTCTGCGTGAAGATGATGATGAAACTGTGAATCCCTTATTGTAACGATGTTTAAACCCAAATTAACGAAAGAAGAAGTAAATGAGTTACCACTGGCAGTGTTCGGTGGCGAAATTTACGTATTGGAAACACCTGAGCAGGCAGTGATAGCCCTCGATAAGTTGAAAGATGAGAAAGTTGTGGGCATCGATACCGAGACCAGACCAACTTTCGCACGCGGACAATTCCACAAGGTGGCGTTGATTCAAATCTCGACCCTCGACGAATGCTATTTGTTCCGGTTAAATAAAATGGGCTTTCCTCCCGAACTGGGTCATTTCCTTTCCGACAAGAAAATTAAAAAGATAGGCCTGGCGCTTAAGGACGACTTTGTAGGTCTTAACCGTCATCATAAGTTTAAACCCGATAATATTGTCGATCTTCAAAAGATAGTCAGGGAATACGGGATTATGGAATTGGGTCTTCAGAAAATGTATGCTGTTGTCTTTGGTGAGAAGATATCAAAGAGTCAGCGCCTTACCAACTGGGAGTCGAAGGAGTTGAGTGAGCATCAACAGGTATATGCTGCCACCGATGCCTGGGCTGTTTTGAAAATATACCTGAGTCTGAAGAAAGCAAAGAAACTTACCAAAGAGGAACAGCAGGAGCTGCAGAATCAACTACTTACCACACCATAAATACCCGCAATGAAACGAATCTATCTGAAACCAAAAAAAGAAGAAAGTCTGAAACGCTTTCATCCCTGGGTGTTCTCCGGTGCTATTCAGTCGATCGAAGGATCTCCCATCGAAGGCGAACTGGTTGAAGTGCTGGCAGCCGACAAATCCTTTCTTGCACTGGGGCATTACCAGATAGGCAGTATTGCCGTTCGTATCCTTAGTTTTAGTCGCTGCGACGTGGATACCGGATTCTGGAATCTGCGGATTCGTGAGGCTTATATCCTGCGAAAGACCATCGGGTTGGTTCGCGACGACAATACAACCTACCGACTGGTACACGGAGAGGGCGATCATCTGCCCGGTCTGATTATCGATGTATACAATCAGACTGCCGTTATGCAGGCCCACTCGGCAGGAATGCACCTGGTGCGGATGGAGATCGCCAACGCTATTGTACGGGAAGTTGAAGGGGTGTCGCAGGTATATTACAAGTCGGAAACCACCCTTCCGTTTAAGGCAGATCTGCAGCCGCAGGACGGATACCTGATTGGCGGTGAACTAAAGACCTATATAGCAACCGAAAACGGACTCGACTTTCACGTGGATTGGTTGCGCGGACAAAAAACCGGTTTCTTTGTCGATCAGCGTGATAACCGCAGCCTGCTTGAACTGTACTCAGGCGACAAAAAGGTGTTGAACATGTTTTGTTACACCGGCGGATTTTCGGTGTATGCCATGCGGGGAGGTGCGCAGCTGGTACACTCTGTGGATAGTTCGGCAAAAGCGGTGGAATTGACCGATAAGAATATTGCCCTGAATTTTCCCGGAGATGAGCGCCATGCTTCCTTTGCCGAAGATGCGTTTAAATACCTGGCTGCCAATGAGCAGGAGTACGATCTGGTTGTGTTGGATCCTCCGGCATTTGCGAAGCACCGGGATGCGATTCGTAATGCTCTGAAGGGCTACCAGCGACTCAATGCACGTGGTATTGCGCAGATAAAACCAGGGGGAATACTTTTTACCTTTTCCTGCTCGCAGGCCATTACAAAAGATCAGTTCCGACTGGCAGTATTCAGTGCAGCAGCCGAGACCGGTCGCCGGGTACGAATCCTTCATCAGCTCACTCAGCCGGCCGACCATCCTGTCAATATTTACCATCCGGAAGGAGAATACCTCAAAGGATTGGTGCTGTATGTGGAGTAAACAGTCAAAAAGAAAGCTGAAAATTTGTTGTTTCAAAACTAATTTCTATATTTGCAGCCCGTTGCCTTATTTTATTAATAATTAAAACCAATTGCCTATCGCACACAATTACGCTTAACAACCATTAATTAAGCAGTAATGAAAACACTGGAACTACTAACCGATGATAAATTGGTTTGTTTATACGAACAGGGTACAAATGCGGCATTTGAAGTTTTATTAACACGTTATCGGGCAAGGGTATATTCCTATATCTTCCAGATCGTACGCGATCGTGAATTAGCCGAAGATATTTTCCAGGATACCTTTATTAAAGCAATTGTCACCATTCAGCAAGGACGTTATTTCGAGAACGGAAAGTTTCTCGGATGGGTAAACCGTATTGCTCATAACCTGATCATCGACCATTTCAGAAAAGAAAAAAACGAAAATACCATTTCGGCGGATGCTTACGATTATGATATAGTCAATAATGCAAAGCTGACCGACCTGAGCATCGAAGATATACTGTCGAACGAGCAGGTGCTCAACGATGTGGTTCGCATGGTAGAATACCTGCCTCAGGTGCAGCAGGAGGTGGTGCGCATGCGCTTTTTTGAAGAGTTGAGTTTCAAGGAAATTGCCGAGAAGACAAATGTTAGTATTAATACTGCCTTAGGCCGAATGCGGTATGCATTGCTCAACATGCGTAAGATGGCAGTCGAAAAGGATGTGTACCTGGAAATTAAATAAATGAAGTTGATAAATATTTAATCCACTCATATACTATTTTTTGCAGATTGCCGTTTTAGTAGTCAAACAGACTAATTTAATAGTGCCTATGCAAAAAACTACTCCTTTTAATTCAACTGATTTTACAACCATGACAACAGGTCCGTCCGACCAGACTATTCAGCGAATCTTACAGTTCGCGGCCAACTACAGGTCACAAAAAATCAGTAATGGACAGTATGTCGACATTATTCTAAGTTAAAAAGAAGCTCCTGTTTTCAACGGGAGCTTTTTTTATCTATTTTTGTAGCATATTGTTTAAACTGCCGAACGAAATGGAACGTATTATTTCTCCTTCAATTCTTGCTGCCGATTTCGGGGATTTGAAATCCGAATGCGAAATGATCAATCAAAGTGATGCACAATGGGTGCATGTCGATGTGATGGATGGTGTCTTCGTGCCGAATATCTCGTTTGGATTTCCGGTTATCGAGGCTGTGAGAAAGCATTGTAAGAAGATGATGGATGTTCATATAATGATTGTTAACCCCGGGAACTATGTAAAACGTTTTGCAGTGGCCGGAGCCGGCATGCTGACTTTTCACCTGGAAGCTACCGACGACCCATCGTCGGTTATCCGGATGATTCGCCAAGAGGGAATGATGGCCGGGATTACCATCAATCCGGATATTGCGGTTGCTGAACTTCGTCCCTATATTGCCGAAGTGGATATGGTGCTGTTGATGTCGGTGTTTGCCGGTTATGGCGGTCAGCAATTTATTACTGATACGTACGACCGGATTAGAGAGCTGAAGAAGATAATTGACGAGCTGAATCCCAACTGCCGGATACAAATAGACGGTGGGGTAAGTGCCTCAAATGCCCGTGCCTTGTACGATTGTGGTGCTAATGTGCTGGTAGCCGGAAGTTCCGTTTTTAAAGCTCCCGATCCGAAGTCAATGATACGCGAATTGTTGACAGCCTGACAATAACTTTAACCGTTTACGACCTTATAACCTTAACTTACTATGAACTTCCTGTTGAGAACTCCGTTCCTCAGGTTGTTGCTTCTGTTGATTGCCGGAATGCTCAGTATCCGCATCCTGAAGCTTCCCGACCTGTTGCTCCTTTTGCCGGCTATACCGGCCTTCCTTGCTGTATTTATTTCTTTTCTGTTACCCAAAAGCGACTACTACCGTCTGCGTTGGTTGTTTGGCGCCGGCGTGCTGGTACTCGTTTTTCTGTTAGGTCACTATCTTGCAGCGCACCAGCACCGGCAACAGGAAATTCCCTTTCCTGAAGAGGCCATGGTGTACCGACTGGAGCTGAGGGCTCCTCCTGTTGAAAAAGAAAAAACTGTCAGCTGCGTGGTGAGTATCTTGCCGTCGGATCGTTTATCCACACCTGTTCCCAAGCTTCTTGTATATATACAGAAAGACAGTGCCAGCCGGCACTTGCAACAGGGCGATCAGCTGCTGGCATTCCTACACCCCCAACCGCCTGTCGCCCTTAACAACCCCGAAGGGTTCGATTACGCCACTTACCTTCAGCGAAAAGGGATTGGGGCGACAGCGTACGTGGATGCCGGTCGGTGGACTAAAACCGGTGCTTCAACAACCCGTACCCTCCGGCAACGGGCTGAGGTAATCCGAATGTACCTGATTGACGTATTCCGGAAACTATCCCTTAGTCGGGAGGATTTCGGAGTGCTGGCAGCGCTGGTGCTGGGTTATAAAGAGGCCCTTGAGCCGGAGTTGTTACAGCACTATGCTGCTTCAGGTGCTATGCACATACTGGCAGTGAGCGGTCTGCATGTGGGGGTGGTTTACCTGTTGATTAACTCTCTGCTTTCGCTGGTGGTTCGCAGGAACTCACTAAGAATATTAAAAGCAGTACTTGTATTGTCAGCACTCTGGATGTATGCATTTATTACCGGACTGCCTCCTTCGGTGATGCGTGCCGGCCTTATGATTTCAGTAGTTGTTGTGGCGAATGCAATTCACCGGCGCTCTTTACTCTACAATACGATCAGTGCTACTGCCTTTTTTCTGTTGTTGCTGAATCCTGCCTATATCTACGACCTTGGATTTCAGTTAAGTTATGCGGCGGTATTCGGGATCGTCTACTTCCAGGCCCGGATAGCTTCGGTGCTTACAGTGCAAAGCCGACCCTTAAAGTGGATGTGGGAACTCACTGCTGTATCACTTGCAGCTCAACTGGGCACTTTGCCCCTTAGCTTATTGTACTTCAATCAGTTTCCTAATTACTTCCTGTTGACCAATTATCTCGCTATTCCCCTGGCCAGCTGCATCATCTATGTAGCAGTTGCTTATCTTGTCGTCGCGGCTGTACCAATCGCCGGAGCTGTAGTGGGGTGGGTGCTTGCCAGGCTGCTTACAGGATTAAATGCCCTTACCGAATTTATTCACAGTCTACCCGGAGCGCTTACCGAGGTGTATATTAGTTCCCCGGAGTTTGTGCTGCTTGTGACAGGGATGTTCTGCTGGATTGCCTATGCCGGATTAAAAAAATACAGCTTCCTCGTGATGGGGTTGGTGGCGGTACTGCTGCTCGTTTCGTTCAGGATGATTACCGCGTATGAGTCGGCTCAGCAGGAGCGAATGATTGTATATGCCGATTATGCAGCTACTCACCTTCAGTTAACGGCCGGTGTTAACGAGTGGGTACTCACCACCGACAGTGCTGCATTCGTAAAAGTAGCCCGTAAGTTCCGCTTAAAACACCGCCTGAAGAACCAGCAATTTTCAGTTCGCACGCAGAGTTACTATTTTAATTTCAACGGCAGGCGGGTGGCGGTAGTCGCTGATCACCATTTCAGGCGAAAACATACAACTACCCCCCTGAAGGTCGATTACCTCATTGTTCAGGCTTTTTCGCGACAGAAGGTAAGTCAGCTGATGGGGTGTTTCCTTCCTGAAACCTGCATTGTGGGAGCATCTGTATCCGATTTTTACACCTTGCAGCTTCAGAAATGGTGTAGCGAACATCAGATCGCATTTCACAGCATAAGCATGTCGGGTGCCTTTCAGGAACAAAAAATCAGGAGCAACAAAAATCACAGATATTGGTAAATTTTTGTTATTTTTGCGTCGTTTAAATAAAAGCATCTCATGTTATCAAAAGTCATCTCAGAAGATTTAATTCGTAAAACGGCCGATGCCCTCGAAAAGGCAGAGCGAATAGTAATAGTTGTGCATGTTGCTCCCGATGGCGATGCAGTTGGTTCGGCACTGGGAATGTGGCATTATTGCATGACACTCGACAAGGATCCGGTGGTGATAGTACCCACTGCTTTCCCCGATTTTTTCGACTGGATGCCGGGAGCTGATCGTATCGTAGTATACGAAAAAGATAAGGAAAAGGCGGATGACTTATTGCAGAAGGCGCAGTTAATCTTTGCACTCGATTTTAATGTGCCTCAACGCCTGGCCGGTATGGCCGAAGCAGTGGTGCAGGCTCCTGCTAAAAAGATTTTGGTGGATCATCACCTTCAACCGGGCGATTTTGCACAGGTAGTTATTTCCTATCCTTCTATCTCTTCTACCAGCGAGTTGGTGTTTAGGTTGATATGCCGGATGGGCGACTTCGAAAAAATCAACCTGGCAGCAGCCGAATGTATTTATACAGGGATGATGACCGATACAGGGGGATTTACCTTTAACTCAAACAAGCAGGAGATTTATACCATTATCTCCGAATTGATAAAACTCGGGGTGGATAAGGATGATATTTACCGCAGGGTATTTAATACCTACTCCGAACACCGCGTACGCCTGATGGGCTACTGTCTTTACAAAAAGATGAAAATATACCCTGAATATAAGGCAGCGCTAATCACCCTTACCGAAAAGGAACTCCTGGAATTCAATTACCGTATCGGCGATACCGAAGGCTTTGTAAATATCCCGCTTTCGATTGCCGGCATTGATTTCTCGGTATTTATGCGCGAGGACGGTGAGAAGGTGAAGATTTCCTTACGCTCGCAGGGGAGCTTCCCTGCCAACCGCTTTGCTGCCGATGTATTTGGCGGTGGTGGCCATTTGAATGCTTCCGGTGGTGAGAGTTATAGCTCGCTGGAGGCGGCAATAGATAAATTTGAGAACTCCCTGCCTTTGTTTAAGGATTTTCTGGAGTTCGACGAACAGTAAACGACAATGAAATATTTAATTATACTTGGTGATGGGATGGCTGATGAGCCCATCGAAAGCCTGAATGGTAAAACACCGCTGCAATATGCCAACACTCCGCATATCGATCGGCTGGCCCGAAGTGGAAGGTGTGGAATGCTGGATACTATCCCCGATGGTTTTGCACCGGGAAGTGAAATTGCCAACCTGAGTGTGCTGGGATACAATGTGCCAGAAGTGTTCGAAGGGCGTGGCTCACTCGAAGCGGCCAGCATGGGTATCGACCTGCTCCCCGGCGAAATGGCAATGCGTTGTAACCTGATTTGTATTGCTGACGGTAAAATCAAGAACCATTCGGCGGGTCATATAAGTACCGAAGAGGCTGATGTTCTGATGCGCTACCTGCAGGACGAGCTGGGTGATGAGCTGGTGAGTTTGTATCCGGGGGTTTCGTACCGTCATCTGCTTAAATTCAGGGGAGGAGTAAAAAACCTTGCCTGTACTCCTCCGCACGATGTGCCGGGTGCCCTTGCTGAAGAGGTGATGGTAAAAGCCTTATCGGCCGATGCTCAGTCGACTGCCGATACCCTGAACAGTCTTATACTCCGCTCGCAACACCTGCTCGAAAATCATCCTGTCAACCTGAAACGTGCAGCTGCCGGTAAGGACAAGGCCAACAGTATCTGGCCCTGGTCGCCCGGTTATCGTCCTGCGATGAAAACCCTGAAAGAGCTGTATGGAATCGGCGGAGGCACCGTAATTTCGGCTGTCGACCTGATACGGGGTATCGGTGTATACGCAGGATTAAAAGTGGTGCTGGTGGAAGGTGCAACCGGTTTGTACGATACTAATTACGAAGGCAAAGCGCAGGCAGCACTCGACGCACTTAAAGAAGATGATTTTGTGTTTCTGCATATAGAGGCCAGCGACGAAGCAGGTCATGAAGGGGATGCTGAATTGAAGGTGAAAACAATTGAATACCTCGATCAGCGGGTGGTGAAGACAGTACTCGAGACTGTTGAGCAATGGGACGAAGAAGTCACCATAGCACTCTTACCCGATCATCCCACTCCCTGTGCGCTCCGTACGCACACGCGGGATGCTATCCCGTTTATTATTTCCCGGCCGGGCGTGGAACCTGATGGGGTAGAGGTTTACGATGAGTTTGCATGCCGGCAGGGAAGTTATGGTGTATTGAAAGGACAGCAGTTTATGCAGCAATTGATGCGTGAACAAACATGATACAACAACAGGTAGTTCATACTGAGGGTATTAAGTACGCGGGTTCAAAACTGAAACTTCTGCCTTATATTATTGAATTACTTGCTGACTTAAAAGATGTCAGGACCATGCTGGATGGGTTCAGCGGAACCACACGGGTGGCTCAGGCATTTGCCCGGTTGGGATATACTACTACCGCCAACGATATTTCATGCTGGTCGGAAGTGCTGGCTACCTGTTACCTGAAAGCCGATAAGCCCGATGCGTATTACCGCGGACTGATAGATCACCTCAATGGGTTGAAAGGCTATGATGGCTGGTTTACCGAGCATTACGGAGGAGTACCCGAATCGATGGAAGTGAAACGACCCTTTCAGGTGAAGAATACCCGTAAGCTTGATGCCATACGGGATGAGATTGACAGGTTGGAACTGGATGCCGTAGATAAGAGTGTGGCGCTGACCAGTCTGATAAGAGCCCTGGATGTGGTTGATAATACCCTGGGTCATTATGCTGCTTACTTATCGGGATGGTCGGGCCGGTCGCACAAGGAGCTGGAACTAAAAGTACCTGCCTTCGTGGCACATGATAAGCAGCATCGTGTGTGTCGCGGCGACGTGTTCGATACTATCCGGGATTCTTCGTTCGATTTTGCCTATTTTGATCCCCCGTATGGATCGAACAATGCAAAAATGCCTCCCAGCCGTATTCGCTACAATGCGTACTATCATTTGTGGAAGACGGTGATATTGAACGACCGGCCGACCCTGTTCGGGAAAGCTATGCGGCGCGACGACTCCCGCGATTCGGCAGGAGGATCGGTGTTCGAGGATTACCGGACTGATAGCGATGGGATGCCGGTGGCGCATAATGCGTTGAAGCGCTTGTTGTCGGAAACCGATGCACGGTACATCCTGCTTTCGTACAGTTCGGGTGGTAAGGTATTGAAAGACGATATCCTTTCGTTGATTTCCGGTTCGGGCCACTTACTGCGCGCCGTCGAAGTCGACCATAAACGCAATGTGATGAGTGGAATGACCCGGACCAATAAATGGACTAAGCGTGAACCACGGCACAGAGAATACTTGTTTTTGATGCAAAAATAATACTGATATACATTTACTTTATGCTTTACTACAGTACCAATAAGACAGTGAAAGATGTTGCACTCAGCGATGTCGTTATTAAAGGCCTGGCGGAGGATAATGGCTTGTTTATGCCAAACTATATTCCTGTACTTCCCGATATGTTTTATAAGAATATCGACAAACAGGAGTTTCGTGATTTAGCGTATACGGTAGCTTATATGCTCTTTGGAGAGGATGTACATGCCAATGTGCTGAAGATGATGGTTAACGATACGCTTAGTTTCGATGTGCCGCTGGTCGGTGTTTCCGATCGCATTTATAGTCTGGAGCTTTTTCACGGACCTACCCTCGCTTTTAAGGATGTAGGGGCCCGTTTTATGTCGCGAATGCTGAGTTACTTTATCCAGCGCGAAGACGATAACCGGAAAGTAAATGTGTTGGTGGCAACATCGGGCGATACCGGAAGTGCCGTAGCCAATGGTTTTCTGGGAGTTGAGGGCATTCAGGTGTATGTACTCTACCCAAAGGGGCAGGTAAGTCCGGTACAGGAAAGTCAGTTTACCACCCTTGGCCGGAACATTACGGCCCTGGAAGTCGATGGATCGTTCGACGACTGTCAGGCACTGGTGAAGTCGGCCTTTCTCGACAAGGAATTAAATGAGGCGTTGAAACTAACCTCGGCCAATTCGATAAATGTTGCCCGCTTTCTTCCGCAGGCATTTTACTATTTCTATGCCTATGCGCAGTTGAAAAAGATTTCGGAAGAAGCTGCTGCCAATATGGTGATTTGTGTACCCAGTGGTAATTTCGGGAACCTGACTGCCGGTTTGATAGCTAAAAAAATGGGACTTCCCGTGAAGCGGTTTATTGCTGCCAACAACCGCAATGATATTTTTCTGCAGTACCTGCAAACGGGCGAATACCAGCCACGCGCATCAGTATCGACACTTGCCAATGCGATGGATGTTGGTAATCCAAGTAATTTCGCACGCATTCTTGATTTATACGGCCACTCCCACGAGGCCATCAGTAAGGAAATAAGCGGGTATCGTTACGATGATACTCAGATTGCCGACACCATTCGTGCTTGTCGCCACGAAACCGGTTACCTGCTCGACCCGCACGGCGCCTGTGGATATCAGGCACTAAAGGACGGATTGCTGGAGGGCGAATACGGAGTATTCCTCGAAACAGCCCATCCGGCTAAGTTCAACGAAACCATGGAGCAAATCCTTGGTGAAGAAGTAGTTCTGCCCGACAAATTGGTTGAGTTTACCAAAGGAACAAAGCAATCTCTTCCGTTGCCGGCCGATTTTGCTGCCTTTAAGAGCTATCTGTTGAAAAATGCATAATGTTTAATTTAAAACGATAATCTATGTTTTCAGGAATTGTAGAGGAAGCTGCTACAGTAGTAAGCTTGCAAAAGGATCAGGAAAACCTGCATATCACGATGACTTGCTCGTTTACCCACGAATTGAAAATCGACCAGAGTGTTTCACATAACGGAGTTTGTCTGACAGTAGTCGATATCAAGGGTTCGGAATATACCGTTACAGCGATTCGCGAAACCCTCGATCGTACGAATCTTGGTCAGCTCGAAATCGGGAGTCTGGTTAATCTCGAACGAAGCATGATGATGAACGGTCGGCTCGACGGGCATATCGTTCAGGGGCATGTCGATCAGACTGCAGTATGCAAAGAAGTAAAGGAAGCAGATGGCAGCTGGTACTATCGATTTGAGTATGAGTTTGATCGTGAGATGGCTAAGCGGGGCTATATGACAGTCGACAAAGGCTCTGTAACCGTGAATGGCGTGAGTCTGACCGTTGTGGCACCTACTGAAAACAGTTTTCAGGTAGCCATTATTCCGTATACACACGAGCATACCAACTTCAAACAAATTAAGCCCGGTACGGTTGTTAATCTTGAGTTCGACATTATAGGGAAATACATCAGTCGAATGATGGCTTTTTAAAAGTGTTAAAAAACATATTTAGCTGTGCATTGTTACTTCTAGTGACAATGCACTTTTTTTTATTAATGTTGAAGAAATTAATTCGAGAATCGTTTTTTAATCCGGCACTTCATTTTCTGCCCCTGTTTGTTTTTCTGGTTGTGGAAGAAAACTCGGGTACGGGTCGTGCCTGGGTATATTCACTGCCGGTTTTAATCCTGGTGGGTGGATACATTAACCATTTCTATCATTCTGTGTTGAAGTGGTACCTGGCTGGTTCAGGTTTTTTCTTTATGGTAGCATTGACAGCAACGCTGCTTAAACAACAATTTCCTGCCAGTATCATACAGCCGCTCTATACCGAGATAATTTTGATGGTCGTTTTGTTGGTGTTATACATGCTTAAAGGGAAAATGCTCCGATGGGTCAGTTCGTTTACGAATAAGAGCTTATCTATGATTAACAATGTATCTGAAATGGTTCGGTATTCGGTGATTATCATTGTAAGTACAGCCATTTATGTACATCTGTATTTCATGATTTCGATGAAAACCTTCGACCAGAAAGAAGAGTCGCTGCAGTTCCTGCAACAGCTCTATCATGCAGTGCTG
Source organism: Paludibacter sp. (assembly GCA_028691965.1). Taxonomy (GTDB): domain Bacteria; phylum Bacteroidota; class Bacteroidia; order Bacteroidales; family Paludibacteraceae; genus Paludibacter. Next base: position 33,184 of record JAQUYE010000009.1, read on the forward strand.
TTACTATTAGGTGTTTACCAGACCATCCGCGTGTTTGCCGTTCGTCATAAACTAATGCAGGAAGAATGGTGGCCCATTGTAAATTCAACCGGTAGTCAGATTGGCTCCATTCACTATCAGAATAGCTTGTGGATTGAACCGCAAAAGTACATGCATCCCGTAGCGCGCCTGGTTGTGCTGGAAGGTACCCGAATACTGCTTCACCAAAATACCTACGAGAGTAGCAACAAGGTACAACAATGGGATTCGGCGCTGGGAGCCCATATCAAATACGGCGAATCACCGGAAGATGCAGTACGTAGGGCAGCCGTTGATTTTTATGGATCGGATGATGTAAAGCCAGTTTTTCTGACTAACTATATAATCGAAAACTCCTGCGAGTTTCAGTATGTTCATCTCTTTGTAACCGGTAAAATGGCAATAGAGCGCATAAATCCTGCTCACACCCTGCGCCTAAAATGGTGGACTCTTGGTCAGATATGTGAAGAGCTGGAATCGGGAATCTTTACCGAAAATTTCTGCAAAGAGTTTGAACTCCTGATGCGTACGGGTCTTATCGACGAAGGGAGTTGCACCTGCGATTGTAGTTTACGTGATGCAATCCTTCCCGGGAAGACCCTTGCTTAAAATAATTGGCGTTAAATAATGAAAATTGTTTGGAAGATTCGGGAAAATGCGTTACATTTGCACTCGCAAAAACAATAACGGCTACGTAGCTCAACTGTATAGAGCATCTGACTACGGATCAGAAGGTTATAGGTTAGAATCCTATCGTGGTCACTTTTAAGTGCGCTAACTCATTGAAATTCAATAGTTGGCGCATTTTTTATTTGTAATTTTGTCAACCAAATGTCAACCAAATGTTTTTTTAACATTTAAACGGTATTTCAAAGATGGCCATAATAACCTACGTTTTTGGTCCTCCGAAGATAGAAAAAACTTTCCATGCTCACAATATTTTTATAGAAGTCAAGATTTGACTACTTTTGTAGTGTGTGCTCCTAAAGCACACATTTTTCATAGTTAAGGTTTAGGTTAAAATGTGCAATGGGTGGCTGTGAAGTTACCCATTGTTTTTTACTCCTCCTCCAACCTTATCATAGACCTGATTCGAACAATTCCAATAATCCAAAGAACATATAGTAACTTAAAAGGATTGGTGAGAATCGTCCACCAACCATACTTCAATATGTAATCATACCTTGACTTGATGTAGTCATTGGAAAGGATGTATATTCCGGTTTCAAATCGAGAGACGATGTCATCAATCGAATAACCCATCTCCACTGTTTCACTCAAACGTTCAAAAATCTGTTGGTCTGTCAACAGGAAAGCTTCGAATCTTTTAAGACCGAATAACTGGTAGTAATCTGTAATCATAGTTTTTGATGCAAAGGTGAGGAAAGAAATGAGTCAATTTGTAAAAGGTGTGTGGTTAACATTGCTTTTTTACGAAATGACGTGTTTAAACAAATTCCTATTTGTACATTTGCAATACTATTAGCATGAAATTACATACAATAAATAACTAACCTCTAAAGGATTTAACTATGTATGGATTAAATGACTTAAAAAGTGAAATCAAGATTGATGGGGAGAAGGTTGAATGTCCGGTTAAGGGCTGTTCTAAAAAAGTTCATCGACAAAGAAAAACTTTTAAACGTGAAGAAATATTCTTTTGCCACGAACATAAAATTTACATCTCTCCTTCAACCTTTGAATATGAAACAGAAAAGGAAAACCTGTTATGGACTGACATTCAAGATGAGCAACATTTTAATGAAATAAAAAAAGTTAAGAGAGAAAGTCGTATTTCAAGGGATAACAGTGAAGATGCATTGACGTGGAATGTTTTTAGGTTTCTTGATAAACAAAAAATACTTTCAAATTTTCTTTCGCAATTATCCGGTATAGAAATAAATGAGTCTGAATTGATTCTATGGTCATATTCACCAAGTGAAAATTCAGCTTGGACATTACTGAACAAGGCTCGAATAGAGTTTGGCGAAACAATAACGAGGGGCTCTGAACCGGATATAATTATTAAGACCGACAAAGTTCTATACTTAATTGAAGCAAAACTTAATGCTGGTAATAAGACAAAACCGAGAGATATTCAGATTAGAAAAAAGTACGAAACAGGAGGAAACGAATTATTTTCTAAAATTTTCAAATTTGACTATGAAAAAATTGTCAAAGAAGATAGAAGATACGAATTAATGCGATTTTGGCTATTAGGTTGTTGGATTGCAGAAAAACTTAATTTAGAGTTTGAATTCTATAGTTTGGTCAAAAAAACTAGGGAAACAGATATTGAAACAGAATTTGGAAAACACATTAATCAATCGGATAGAAAAAAATTTGCCCGTTTAACTTGGGAGCAGATTTACGATTACATTAAAACCCTAGAAAATACAGAAAAGCAAAAATTGATGATAGATTATTTTGTAAACAAAACTGTTGGCTATACTAACGGTAAACTTAAAAAAGCATTTGATTTTTAGAAATCCAAAAAACATATCTATTAAGATTATTCATGCAGTAAAGTCATATTGAAAAAATCACCTAATTCACAAGAAGTAGGTGTTTTACCGTCAATAATTATGGTTCTGTTTTCGCTTTTTCGCATTCTTAATCATTTCCACAATCTCCAAATTCCCAGATTTTTCAGCAAAAGTTAAAGCTGTATTAACCTGAACGACCATCTTGTTATCGATTCTTTTGAGTTCTGTGATTTTTGTGTTGATATGAGCTCCGGCTGAAAGCAGACATTCAACAATGAGTTTTTGGTTGGAAGAAGAAAGTAATACTGCATACATCAGTGGGCTAAAGCCCTTTGAATCCTTGATATTGACGTTTGCTCCGGCATCAACAAGTAGTTTCAGGGCTTCATAATTTCCAGAAAGCAAAGTTTCGACAAATGCTTCTTTAAGGTCTTTCTTATCGGCATTGGCACCATACTGCAACAAAACCTTCAACAGATCGGTACGTTGACTCCTGGCAGCCTGAAGAAGGGTATTGGCAGCCAGTCGATATTTGTTCGACCAAAAACTGGAACGGTTCACATTTTTACTGTTTTCCAAAAGTATTGTGAGAATGTCGGTACTCTCCCTTTCCACGGCAACTACTATACATTTTGCTCCGTAATAAGAGGCTGCGTTTAATTTCTCCTCCTGCAATACCGTTTCTACAGATTTTATATCACCGCTTTCAACTGCCTGAAACAGCTTCTTATTGATAAGTTCGTTGTTCATATTGTTGGGTTTATTATTAGTTGTTTTATTCGAATTCATCGGTTCTCCTTTGCCCAGCAAAAGGTAGTCAGCATTAATCTCCGGAAAAGCCAGTAAAACTTTTTGTATTACTGTCAACGAAGGTGTGTTTCTGCCCAAGATAATATGAGCCAGTGTCGAGTTTTGCACCCCGATTTTTACAGCAAAAGCACCGTGAGTTAACTGAGAATAATGTATGATTTCCTTCAATCGATCGGTCACATCACTTAAGTCTTGATTTTCCATTTTATACGTTTTAAATTGTTCGTACTCTATAATACGATAAAGGAAATTTACTTATGTGATGTTTTTGGACGTTTTTAATGGCCAAAATTCGTAACCAGTTATATAACAACCACATAGATAATTAGTTAAATAACGTTAAGCTGTTTAGTCCAGTAAAAATTAGGTAGTTTCAAAGGTATTGATTCAATTTTCACCAAAAGTTTGGAGTTGCTATCTTTGCTGAGACACGAAGTTAAGCAAATAAAATGCCTAATTTTGTAAAGTATGAAAAAAGAAAGAACCCATTACGACAAGACATTTAAAGAAGATGCTGTCAAACTGAGTTTAGAACGAAAAAACGTTTCAGAACTCGCGCAGGAATTAGGAGTTGATCCTATGTTGTTGTATCGCTGGCGAAAGGAATACCAAAAGAAGGGCGAAACGAGTTTTCCCGGCAAAGGAGTCCTATCGTGGTCACTTTTAAAAATGCGCTAATATCTTGTAATTCAAGTATTAGCGCATTTTTTTGCCTATGTGTCAACTACACTCCCGGAATCAAACAAAACCTACATCGGCAATGCAGACCGGCTACATCGGCAATGTAGACCAGCTACATCGGCAATGTAGATTTTCTACATTCGCAATGCAGATCAGCTACATTCGCAATGCAGACCAGCTACATTCGCAATGCAGACCTCCTACATTCGCAATGTAGACCAGCTACATTCGCAATGCAGACCTCCTACATTCGCAATGTAGACCAGCTACATTCGCAATGTAGACCTCCTACATTCGCAATGCAGCCTATCGTTTCATTCGGTATTCTTTTAAGTGCACAGCTATTAAACAAAAAAAGGGGGAGACGCTTCTCCCCCCATCAGATTATGCAAAATGTAAACAAACAGTAAAAACAAACAGTAGTAGTTCTAATCTAAATCAGTAATGTTATAATGTGTAATCACTTTCGCACTGTTAATTACGGAAGCGTCAATACTCCCAGGTCAACATCCATTCCTCCTATAACTGAGATGTTGGTTCTTAGGGTGTCAACATCGCCTGTGTAGAGGTCCTGTGCCATAATGCTGTAAGCTCCGGTGTTCAGCCCGTGCAATTCAAAATAGTTGTTTTGAAGAGTGTCGGATACAGTAGCGATGGTGTCGCCTTGTAAAGTGGTGGTGAAAATACGTGTTGCTACGTCAGCCGGACTTATCAATCCGTAAATACGGGATGAGTTGGCAGTTATATACGATCTGATAACCGGTTTTAGCAGGTAACCCCCGTTTCCCTGTTTTACAATAGAACGCGATGCGTCAAAGTCAATTACTACTTTATAGGATCCGTTTACTTCGGCATACGACTGTACATTCAGCTTTAATCCGCTTTCCTGTGCACTGGGTGTTTTGATGGCAACTGTCGATCCATCCTTGAATTGAATCGAATTTTCTGTTCCGAGCAGTAGTCGTACCTGGTGAATTTTAATTCCTGCTTCCAGTTCAATGGCCGACAATAAAGTATCTTTTCCGTTCGAATAGTCGAGTAGGTTGACGATTGTAGGTGTTATATCCAGTTCTGTCCAGTTTTCACCATTTGTGTTGTAACGTACTGCCTGTACGTCAATATATACTGCTTCTATATCCTGATCAGCGGGTGCATCGGTCAGATAAAAGCCTACTCTGTGCGTATCATCATTGCTACATGCCATAAAGGCAAGTGCAATCAGTGTAAAGAATAATATTTTTGTTGTTTTCATCATTAGTTTTCTTTTAATCTATACCTATTGTTTTCATTTATCTCCGAAAGGCGCCTTGTTTGCTTCAGAGTTAGTGAAGATTGAACATTGCAAATGTAGAACAGGCTTTTTCTGATTCCAAGTAAATCCGGTAGAAAGGGGCTTTTTCTCAGTGTTTCCGGCAGCTTGACTGATGGGTTTCAGTGAACCCGGGCATTTCATTCAACGAAATTGGAGCTTCAAAGCAGGGGTTCAACTTATTTTTTGTACTTTCGCGGTGACAGTTCGGCAAGGTTATGCCCCGGCCAGGGTCAGGGTGTAACTGCTTTTTAATATCCATCTTTTCGAAGGAGGTTGGTTTGAATTACCTTGCACATATTTTTTTATCGGGCGATCATCCGGAGGTAAAACTCGGTAATTTCTTTGGTGATTTTGTAAAAGGAAATCAGTTTGAGGCGTTTTCACCCCATATTCGTCAGGGCATCCTGCTTCATCGAAGAATTGATGAGTTTACTGATCATCATCCTGAGTTTCGCCAGGCAGTAGGAATTCTACGTCCGCATTTTGCCCGCTATTCGGGAATTATGGCTGATATGTATTTTGATCATTTTCTTGCTTCGTCGTTTGCCGACTATTCTACACTTTCTTTATCCCGTTTTAGCTGTAATTTTTATTTTCACGCCTTGGTTCGCTACCCGGTACTTCCTGATCGCATAAAACGGTTTATTTTTCATTTTACCGGTTCAAACCGGTTAAAGAAATATGCTTCGCTGGATGGGTTGCAGTCGTCGCTTCAAATTATGCGCGACCGAAAAAGCGCAGCCATACAGCCCGGGCTGGCAATTGAGATGCTTCAGCTTCACCGCGAAGAGCTCGAATCGCATTTTACCCGCTTTTTCCCGGAACTGATGGTGTATGCTCAGTCGGAACTCGATTCTCAACACTACAGTTATCAATCACACCGTAACATCATACTACACTAGCATGGTACAGAAACTCAGCTTACTTTTTTTATGCCTGCTGCTGCAATGTTCGCTGTATGCGCAGCCCTCGCTTGTGCCGGCAGGCAATAAACTGCAATTGATGGTAAAAGGAAAGCCTTTCCTGATAATGGGGGGCGAAACTGCTAATTCGCGGGCTACCACGCTCCAATCGATGGAGAACGTATGGCCGCGTATGAAACAGCTCAACCTGAATACCCTGATAGTTCCTGTGTACTGGGAGCTCCTTGAGCCCGAAGAAGGTGAGTTTGATTTTCAATTGATCGACGGTTTGCTTGCAGAAGCCCGGCGTTTCGATCTGAAACTGGTGTTGATGTGGTTTGGATCGTGGAAGAACAGCATGTCGAGCCATGTGCCGGCCTGGGTAAAGTTGGATCAGCAACGTTTCCCGCGGGCAGTTAGTGAGCAGGGCGTGAGTCAGGAGATTGTAAGTCCGTTTTATGAGAATAATCTAAAGTCTGATTTAAATGCCTATTCAAAACTAATGAGTCACCTGAAACAAGTGGATACTTTCCACACGGTGGTACTTATGCAGGTTGAAAATGAAATTGGGATGCTGCCTTCTGCCCGCGATTATTCGCCACTGGCTAACCGTCGGTTTGGTGAGCAGGTGCCACAGGACTTGATCGATTACCTTGAATTGCATTCCGAAACGTTAAATCCTGAAATGAAAGAACTGTGGGTGCGACACGGAAGCCGAAAAGCAGGTAGCTGGGAGGAGGTTTTTGGTGAAGGGTTGCATACCGACGAATTGTTTATGGCCTGGTATTTTGCTCGCTATACGGGTCAGATAGCGGCCGCGGGGAAGTCACTTTATAACTTGCCGGTGTATGTCAATGCTGCCTTGAATCGTCCCGGGCGACTACCCGGTGAATACCCGAGTGCAGGCCCACTGCCTCACTTGCTGGATGTATGGAAGGCCGGTGCTCCGGCGATCGACTTCTATGCGCCTGATTTTTATAATCCCGACTTCAAGCACTGGAATGATTTGTATGTCAGGCAGGGTAACCCTCTTTTTATTCCCGAACATGTGTTTGATGCATCGGTTGCGGCAAAAGCACTTTATGCGTTCGGACATTATGAGGCACTTGGGTTTTCTCCTTTCTCGATCGAGCAAAATCCTGAACAGGCATTAACACCCAAAGAACTGAAACTGGCACGGGTGTATGCGTTGATTGCTCAACTAAAACCTCTGCTGGATAAGTACCGTGGTTGTAACAAGATAGAAGCTGTGCTATTGGATAAAAATGATAATAATGCCGTGTTCCGGCTAGGTGACTATGAGTTTACTGCTTCTCATACCTACAACCTGGGCTGGGAGCCCGGTGTTACGGCCGGGGGGGAGTGGGAGCAGGCTTCTGCGATCGTTATACAGACTGCAGAGAATGAATTTTATTATGCTGGTTTTGGAGTGTCGCTTACATTCCGTCATCTTGCACCTGAAAAGGGCAATGTAGGGATACTTAAAGCTGAGTCGGGTAACTTTCGTGACGGTAGGTGGGAGGTGTATCAGCATTTGAACGGTGATCAAACTCATCAGGGACGACATATTCGCTCATTTATTGATGAAATGTCGTTGCAACGGTTTGTTTTGTACACCTACGAGTGAAAGTAGTCCGGTAAGCTAACTGGCCGGCCGGCTGTGCCATAGCTCTTTTGAGAAGGATATATTTGCTAACATTTTAAAAAAAATATCAAAAAAAACACATAATTAGTCAATTTGTACACCTGTCGTACGGCAAGTTCGGCTAAATTTGCACTCAAAATATGTGAATAATAACAGAATTCTGTAAAATTTTACATAAAAAACACAAATGTAACCCTTAAATTTAATTTCTATGCAGAGAAACACGTTATTTGGTAAACGTGTTACCTTGCTGTTGGTCGCAATCCTTTTGTTTACAGTGGGATGGGCGCAACGGACAGTGGTAACCGGAGTTGTTAGAGATGTGGCTGGTGAGCCGGTCATTGGGGCATCGGTAGTTGTCACGGGTACTACAACAGGTACAGTGACTAATCTTGATGGTGCTTTTCGACTGGAAGTGCCTGCGGGCGCACAGACGCTGGACATTAGCTATGTGGGAATGACTAAGAAAGTTGTTTCTATTACAGGTGCTCCACTAACGGTAGTGCTTGAAAGCCAGGCCCTTGGTCTCGACGAATTAGTCGTAGTGGGCTATGGTGTTGTTAAAAAACGCGACCTTACCGGGTCGGTTAGTTCCGTAAAATCAACCGACATTTTAAAAACATCGACCAGTAACGCCATGCAGGCTATGCAGGCGCGTGTTCCGGGTCTTGACATTCAGCAGGCTAACGGTCAGGCTGGTGCCGGTTTAAATATTCGTTTGCGTGGTAATCGTTCCATCTCAGCTTCCAACGATCCGCTTATTATGGTGGATGGAGTTGAATATGGCTCGACACTCGATTTAAATCCATCGGACATTGAATCGATGGAAGTGTTGAAAGATGCATCTTCAACAGCTATTTATGGTACACGTGGTTCGAACGGGGTAATTCTTATTACCACTAAAAGAGGTCAGGCCGGCGGTACAAAAGTAAGTGTGAATTCTTACCTTTCCATGAACTCGGCCACTAATGTTCCCCGTGTTATGTACGGTGATCGTGAAGTGCAACGTTTAATTGATAAGGCTAATTATCAGGCTGACGCTAAGTCGGGCAACTGGGGTAGCAGTGATCTGACTCCCGAACTGGTGCTTACCGAATCGCTCGAAGACTTTACCGAAATCGGTATTTATAACGATAAGTCGTATACCGACTGGCTGGAACTTATTCTTCAGGATGGGATGACCAAGAACCTGGAAGTTTCGGTATCGGGTGGTACTGATAAGACTAACTTCTTATTGTCGTTGGGTGGTATGTTCGAAGAAGGTCTGATGAAAGACGATCTGCAGGATCGTTACAACCTCAAGACAAACCTTGATCATGCGATTAATAATTACCTGAAGGTAGGTGCAAGTGTACTATTTACCTATAAAAACAGAGATGCCCGTAACTCAAGTGTGTTCGGACAATCGCTTAAAATGACTTCTATTACTCATCCGTACCGGTTGGATAACGGCGAAATGATCAAGACTCCGAATCCACGGTATGCTGCTCACAGTAATCCTTTACTCGACGAAATACCCGGCGCTTTTGTAAACGGTATTGAAAGTACCCGTTTCTTCGGAAATGGTTATATTCAGGTTACTCCCGTGAAAGACCTGGTATTCAAATCGATTTATGCTCTTGACCGTCAGAATATCCGCAACGGAACTTATCAGGACTACGAAAGTGTAGGCCGGTTCCAGTCGCCCGCTACCAGTTATATGTCGTCGACTTACGAAATGAGAACTGATTATACCTGGGAAAACACCCTGAATTACAACAAAGTACTCGACATTCAGGAAATCAGTGCGTTGCTGGGTCATAGTATGAAACAGGATGTTTACGAATCGACCCGTACATTCGGGGATGCCGGTAAAGAACATTATTATAATAGTACCTATTATGATTTGTCGAAGATCGCTACTCCTAAAACCGAAACCGGTTTTGTAAAAACATCGCTCTTGTCGTATTTTGGTCGTCTGAACTATAAATTATTTGATAAATACCTGCTTACTGCTTCTATCCGTGCCGACGGTTCGTCGACACTTGCACCCGGTAAAAAATGGGGTTATTTCCCATCGGCTGCCCTTGCATGGAGGTTGAATGAGGAGTCGTTCCTGCAGGGTCTTAACTGGATGGATAACCTGAAACTCCGTGCATCATGGGGTATCTCGGGTAATGCTGCTGTTCCTGCCTATGGAACAATGACTACGCTGAGCAATCTGCCGGTTTACTACTACCTGAACGGTATCGACATGCCGGGTAACCTGCCAAGTACGTTAGGTAATAACGAACTTACCTGGGAAAAGACTACATCGACCAACTTCGGTCTCGATTTTGGTATCGTTCACGGTCGCATATCAGGTAGTGTGGATGTTTACTTTAACTATACCAACGATTTGTTGTATCGTAAAAGTGCTCCCGCTTCATCGGTTTATCCGAGTGTGTTAGCGAATATCGGTGAAACCCGTGGTCATGGTATTGAAGTGTCGTTGAATACGCTCGTTGCTCAGTCGAAGAATTTCAGCTGGGATATCAACTGGACCTATTCAACAGCTGTTGATGAGATCGTAAATCTGTCGGACGGCGTTGAGCGTAATATCAGTGGTAATTCAGGACAAATCGTAGGGCAACCGGTTTCTATTTTCTACGATTACGAAGATGCAGGCAACTGGAATGTAGGTGAATTTGATACTTATAAAACCGACTGGCAGGCCCGCAATCCTGATTTGACGATTGGTTTCCCTTCGGGTTACGGAACTCCGGGTACTTTGAAGATTGTTGATCAGAACGACGACGGTGTGATTAACGATGACGATAAGGTAGTGTTCAACCGCTCACCAAAACATATCTTCGGGATGAATAACTCAATATCGATGGGTAACTTCAACCTTTCGTTCCTTGTGTTTGCCCGTCTGGGTGGTTATATCGATTATGATATGAATACACAGCTGAACTACGAATCGGCCAACTGGGGTGATTTGGATTACTGGACGCTGGATAACCTTGATGCAAAGTTCCCGAATCCGGGCGCACCAAGTTCAATCTTCTCCAGTTATGGTTCTTCCCTGCGGTACGAAGTGGCCGACTATATCAAAATTAAAGAGATCAGTCTGAGCTATTCTATTCCTTCCTCTGTACTGAAACCTGCGGGTATCAGTGATTTGAAAGTATATGGTTCGCTGAAGAATTTCTTTACTTTCAGTAGTATCGATAATTATGACCCTGAACGCGGCGGTTCTGTTTCATTCCCGTTGGCAAAACAGGTGGTTGTTGGTCTTAGTCTTGAATTATAAAAAATAGAACGAATATGAAGAAAAATATAATTGCGTTGATTACTGCCATGGCTCTTTTGCTGGGCTCAACATCCTGCGAAAGTTTTCTGGAAGAAGATAACAAGGTGGGGCAGACGGCTGACCTTGTTTACAACACTTCTTCCGGTATGCAGGGACTGGTGGCATCGTGTTACAGTTTTGCCCGTGGCTGGTATGGAAAAGAGGCTGCGTTGGGTCTCTCGGAAACTGGTACCGACTTGTTTTATCATGGTTATGATAACAAACAGAAATCATTGAATACCTACAATATCTCGGCGGTAAGTCTGGATGGAAATACGTCGGATAATGCTACCCTGGATCATTATTGGGAGCTTTTTTACTCGGCAGTGGATGCCTGTAATGTGGCACTTAAGTACCTACCGGGAAATACTGTAATTTCAGAATCTACCCGCAGTCAGTTGCTCGGTGAAGTGCAGTTCCTTCGCGCATTCTACTATTGGCATATGGTGAACATTTGGGGTCCGGTACCTTATAACAGTGAGCCTTTCAGTCAGGTGGTTACTACCGCCGTTCGTGTTCCTGAAGAGGTTATCTATAGTAATATTCTTGCTGATCTGGATGCGTCTATTTCGAATTTCGCTAACTACAAAACCAAGGCTGATGGCCGTGCCAACTACTGGGCTGCCCGTGCATTGAAAGCCCGTGTTTTGTTATATGCTGCTTCGTGGTTGGGTAAGAATAGTCTGACAACCAACACTGCTTATAGTGGTAAAGATTTGTATGCCCTGGCTAAAGACGAAGCCGATGCCGTTATCGGAAGTCAGCAGTTCAGTTTCTACGACAACTACGCTGATACATGGACGATGACAAACGAAGACATCACCAAGAATAAGGAAGCAATCTGGGGAGTGAATTATTCGTACGACCTGAAGACAAATGTTAATGTGATTCCGAAGCGCTACCGCACAAACTCCAGCGGCGATCAGATGGACTACAACAGTTTGATTACCCGTACGGGTTATAGTCGTGGTGGTAATGCCATGATCCTGATGTTTGTTTCGATGTGGAACAATGGCGCCAGTGACCTGGGTAATAACGGTAAAGAATCGTTTGTTCGTGTATTGGGTGAATCAACATCCTATGTTACTAACATCAAGACGGGTGCAAAGGTAAATGTTGCTGCTCATTATTCACCCTATGGTCGTGGATTTACCCGCTACCTGCCTTCTGTTTACCTTTGGAAATTGTTTGACAAATACCGCGAAACCGACCAGCGTACTGATGCTACCTTACTGGAAGCTTACACAGTTGCTCCTGGTTTGGAGGGTAGCTCAACAAAATATCCGAATATTCAGGACACAGCAATCTATTATTGTCCGGTAGATGCAAATTCGCCCGAAGGTATTGCCCGTCAGGCATGGGCTAAGGATCGCTACCGTATTCAGTTTATGAGTAATGGTGATATCCCTGTATACACCTCTATGGATCCTTCAGTTGCACTTCCAACTGAAGTAGCAAAGGCTACTTCGGATGTATACGGTGACAATCGCTACAATTCTTATAAAATCGGTGGATGGTGTTCATATCCCGGTATTAAGAAATTCCTGGATGACGTGTATGATCCTACCTATCCGACTCATGATATTTCTTCCCGCGATGCAGTAGTGCTTCGTCTGGCCGAAATGTACCTGATCAAAGCCGAATGCGAACTGGCAGGTGGCAGTCCGGGCAATGCCCTTACAACTATTAATGAGTTGCGTGCCAAACGTGCTATTGCTGGTAAGAACAATGCAATTGCCGGTCCGGTGACGCTCGAGACTATCCTCGACGAAAGAGCGATTGAGTTGTGCGGTGAGCAACAACGCTGGTTTGACCTGAAGCGTACCCGTACGCTGGTTAGCCGTGTGAAAGCTTACAATGCTCAGGGTAAGGCAAATGTTAGTGACATTCATTACTATCGCCCGATTCCTCAGGCTCAGCTGGATGCTGTTACCAATAAAGATGAATTCCTGCAGAATCAGGGTTATAATTAATCGGACACTGTAAGAAGAAATTCTTATTCATAGGCTGTCGGAAAACATTGAGTAGTTTTCCGACAGTTTTTTTTTGTTACGTTTCGTTTTGCCACATGAATGTATGTGTACACGTATATTGATTAACTGATTATGGGTATAGGAGGAGATATGCAGTTGTGGAGCCGGAATATGCATGATTGCCTGTATAATCAAAGAGTGAGCTTTTAATATGTAAGTATAAAAGTAATAAATAAGAGAATAATCAAAATAATGCGTTAGTAACTATAAGCTAAACAGAGTAATAGAGTTAATTATGGAAAATATGTAAGAATAAATAAAGAAATAATTCATTAATTGAAAAACTTGTACTATCTTTGCACTGTGAACATAAACAATCAGCTATTAATTATCGTATGAAAGAAATTAAATTCAGTCTCGTTTATCGCGACATGTGGCAGTCTTCAGGTAAGTATGTTCCCCGTCGGGAAATGTTGGAAAAAATTGCACCGCTGATCATCGAAATGGGTTGTTTCAGCAGGGTGGAAACCAACGGAGGAGCATCGGAACAGGTTAACCTGTTATTTGGTGAGAATCCAAACGAGTCGGTACGTGCTTTTACCCGTCCTTTTACAGCTGCAGGTATTCAGACTCATATGCTGGATCGCGGTTTGAATGGATTGCGTATGAATCCGGTTCCGGCCGATGTGCGCCAATTGATGTACAAGGTTAAGAAGGCACAGGGTGTTGATATTACAAGGATTTTCTGCGGACTGAACGACGTACGTAATATAATTCCTTCTATTCGATGGGCCACCGAAGCGGGTATGATTCCGCAGGCAACCATGTGTATCACCAGCTCGGAAGTTCACACGGCTGCGTATTACATTGGTATGGCAGAGGAGTTGATAGCTGCAGGAGCACAGGAAATTTGTCTGAAGGACATGGCCGGTGTTGGTCGCCCTGTATTGCTGGGTAATATTGTGCGGGCTATCAAGACTGCTCATCCGGATGTGATTGTTCAGTATCATGGTCATTCCGGTCCCGGATTCTCGATGGCTTCCATGCTTGAAGTGGCGAAAGCCGGAGTGGATTACCTCGACGTGGCCATGGAGCCGTTGGCGTGGGGAATGGTTCATCCCGACGTGATTTCGGTGCAGGCAATGTTGAAGGATGCCGGGTTTAAGGTTCCTGAGATTAATATGAATGCCTACATGAAGGCGCGTAAAATGACACAAAGCTTTATAGATGATTACCTGGGGTATTTTATCGATGAGCGGAATAAATACTCTACTTCTCTGTTGGTGGGATGCGGACTACCCGGCGGAATGATGGGTTCGTTGATGGCCGATTTAAAAGGGGTGCATGCCGGTATTAACTCTTCCCTCAAAGCCAAAGGTGAGCCCGAAATATCAGAAGATGAATTGCTGGTGAAGTTGTTTGAAGAGGTGAATTATATATGGCCTAAGTTGGGGTATCCCCCGTTGGTAACTCCCTTCAGTCAGTATGTTAAGAATGTGGCATTGATGAATGTGATGTACATGATGAAAGGAATGGGTCGCTGGCAGATGATCGACCGCAATACCTGGGATATGATTCTTGGAAAAGCGGGTAAGTTGCCCGGAACGCTCGACGCGGAAATTATTGCCCTGGCAGAAAAGAATAAGTATGAATTCTTCGAGGGTAATCCACAGGATAACTATCCGGATGAATTGCCGCGGTTTATTGAGGAGATGAAGAAAAACGGCTGGAGCAGGGGTAGGGATGATGAGGAGTTATTTGAGTTTGCTATGCACGAAAAACAGTACCGCGATTTTAAATCGGGTGATGCGAAGCGCAGGTTTGAGCAGGAACTGGAAGCGGCAATTCGTGAAAAGTATGCAAAAATGAATTTGCCGGTTGCCGAAATCAGAAAGATAATGTATCCGGATGCTGAACCTATCACTGCTGCTGCTTCGGGTAAGCTGTTGTGGGAATTGGATTTTCTGGACCGCTCTATCGAGCCGGTATATGGTAAGCTAATCCGCGAAAATGATATGCTGTGTGCTATTCAGACCCGCTATGGTGTGGAAGCAATTCAGGGGATAGGTAATGCCCGTATTATCTCGGTTTCAAAAAAACAGGGGGATACAGTTAATAAAGGAGATACTATTTGTTATATAGAACGTGTAAAGAATCCTTCGAACAATTGAGTTGATTAATAACTTCAGGTAAAGAAAGGCCGGGTAAAAGAGATTTCTCTTATACCCGGCCTTTCTTTTAGTTTTAGTTGTATTAACGCATAATAGTCTGATCCCTGTCGGGTCCTACTGATACGATGGTTATCGGAACTTCAAGTTCGGCTTCCAGGAAATTCAGGTAAGCGTTAAACTCTTCCGGAAATTCGTTTTCATTACGCATTCCCGACATGTCGGTCTGCCATCCCGGTAGTTCAATGTATACAGGTTCGATTTCGCCTTCAATAGAATAAGGGAATTGCTCTGTCTCAACACCATCGATTGAATAAGCAACACAGGCTTTTATAGTTTCGAATTCGTCGAGTACATCGCTTTTCATCATAATCAGGCGGGTAACCCCGTTGATCATTACTGCATACTTTAACGCTACAAGGTCAATCCATCCACACCTGCGCGGGCGTCCGGTAACCGATCCGTATTCATGACCTTTGTCGCGCATCTCATTCCCGTCGTTGTCGAATAGTTCGGTAGGGAAAGGACCGCTACCCACACGTGTGCAATAGGCCTTAAAGATTCCATATACATCACCGATTACGCGGGGAGCAACTCCGAGTCCGGTGCAGGCACCTGCGCAAATAGTATTGGAGGAGGTGACAAAAGGATAGGATCCAAAGTCGATATCGAGCATGGTGCCCTGTGCGCCTTCGGCCAATACTTTTTTGCCCGACTTTAACGCGTCGTTAATTACGTGTTCGCTGTCGATCAGTTCGAATTGACGGATCATGTCGATGCCTTCCATCCACTCTTTTTCAAGGGGAGCGAGGTCGTAGGTGAAATTATACTGAGCCAGGATTTCTTTGTGGCGTTGAATGGCAGCTGCGTATTTTTCGTCGAAGTTGTGCAGGATGTCCCCAACGCGCAGTCCGTTACGACTGATCTTGTCAGCGTAGGCAGGTCCGATTCCTTTGCCGGTGGTGCCGATTTTGCTTTCTCCTTTAGCAGTCTCAAACGCCTGGTCGAGTAAACGGTGAGTCGGGAGGATAAGATGTGCCTTTTTAGAGATTTTCAACCGTTTGGTGAGGGGGTGTCCTGATTGTGCAAGTGCTTCCACCTCTGCCTTGAACAAGGCCGGGTCCAGTACGACCCCATTTCCGATAATATTGATCTTATCTCCCTGGAAAATTCCGGAAGGTATGGAGCGAAGCACGTATTTCTGCCCGTTAAACTCTAAGGTATGCCCGGCATTGGGTCCGCCCTGAAAACGTGTAACCAAATCATAGCGTGGGGTAAGTACATCCACTACCTTACCCTTACCTTCGTCACCCCACTGGAGACCCAGCAGGACGTCAACTTTTTTACTCATATCTATTGCTTTAACTGTTTTCTTTTTTTCTGACACTTTTTGCATACCCCATATACATATAAGGAATAGTGGGTGCTTTCAAAGTTTGCAAACTCTTTGGCTTTGATTGCCTGAAGAATTTTCTTATCGGTGAATTCCTTGATGTGACCACAGACTGTGCATACCGAATGATTGTGCATGGATGCACCGATTGCTTTTTCGTATTGAGCTGGCTGTCCGTCGAACTGGTGTTTCAGAATTAATCCGGCTTCGAGAAGCAGATCAAGTGTATTATAAACGGTAGCGAGACTTACTCTGTACTCCTGTTGCATTAATTCATACAAAGTTTCCGCGTTGAAATGTCCCTCAATGCTATATATTTTTTCCAGAATGGCAAATCGCTCCGGTGTTTTCCGGTGCTTATTCCGGATAAGATATTCCGTAAAAAAGGCGATCGGCGTTGGTTGTGCTGCTTCTTCTTTCATGTATGTACTAAAAACTCACAAAGGTAATTATTTTTCAAGGATTATCCTGTTCGTATCCCAAAAAAATAAGTTCATTGTCGACGAACTTGCGGATGATGGTGAGTCCAACTGATTCATTAGTAATGCTTTGATTTACCAAATCCTGTACGATTTGTGCAGTGCTCCTGTTGATGCGACAAAAACGGGCGAGACAGGCCGCAATGGTTTTAATTAAGTAAGAATCGCTATCGGAGGAGAGGGCTATGCCGCGTTGCACAACATGTCTGACGTCAACTTCATTCATGTGGGTGTATTTTCTTAATGCTAATGTAAACCCGAAACTTTGAAGTGAGGATGTGTCGGAGTTGATGCATTTCAGCGCGAAGGATGCGGCGTAGGGGAGGTGCTGAAAAAGATTCATATTAGCCTGCTCGATCAGTTCCTGGTTAGTACATTCGCGACTCCAGTTTTCTGCAATGTGTTCGGGGAAGCTCTCAGCAGGGGCTAATAAGGTTGCCAGAATCATTGTTTCACGTATGCCCAGTAACCACAGTCGTTCCGCCAGGGCCACGCCCGGAGTGTAGTCGTGTGCAATTTCCTTTAGCCGAAGCGTGGTAACTCCGTAATTTTTCTTGTAGTGCAGTCCGTGGTCGGCCATTGAATCGGCCACAACTCCATTCATTGATAAGCGAATTGCCTTTTGTAGACTGGAAATCTGTGCATCCAGCTCCGTATTAGTATATAGAAATTTCTTTGTCATAATTGCATAAAAGTTTGACTGCCTGTTAGATATATAAAAATATCTTTTTTTTTCGTTTTTGTTTGTAAAATACTTCCGACTGTGTTATCTTTGCAGCTCCAAAATGGTGGTCATAGCTCAGTTGGTTAGAGCGTCGGATTGTGGTTCCGAAGGTCGCGGGTTCGAGCCCCGTTTTCCACCCCTCTTGTAAGCGACAGATTTCATCCGGTACGTAGCCGTTGAAGTTGTCGCTTTTTTTTATCTGCTACAATCCGGTAAACGTTCTTACATTTTGTCATGATAATCCAGTTCTTCGTTTACAAAATTAACTAAAATGCTTTGATCTGCAAATAGTGCTAAATTTAGGAAAAAGTATTACTTTTGCAATCTGAACTTTAAAATTAAACTAAATAGAAGATGAAAGTACTCAAATTTGGTGGAACATCCGTAGGTTCTGCCGCCCGTATCAAGGAAGTTGCAAAGCTTATTTGCGATGGAGAACAGAAAATTGTTGTACTATCGGCCATGTCGGGTACTACTAATAGTTTGGTAGAGATTGCCGATTATTTTTACAAGAGCAATGCCTCGGGAGCTATTGAACGCATCAACGTTCTTGAGCAGAAGTATTATGATGTAATTGAAGAGTTATACACGGGTGATAAATCGAAAGCTGCAGCAACTGAGTTGATTGCGAAACATTTTGAATACTTGCGTACTTTTTCGACTGCAGTGTTTACCATTTTTGAAGAAAAGGCTATCCTGGCTCAGGGTGAATTAATGTCGACGGCAATGTTCCAGCTATACCTGGAAGAAAAAGGAGAGAACTCCGTTTTACTGCCTGCGCTCGACTTCATGCGTATTGATAAAAATTCGGAACCCGACACTGCATTTATAGCTGAACAGTTGGCTAAGCAACTGCAGCTTAATGCCGGAAAGACCTATTACATTACACAAGGATATATTTGCCGTAATTTCTACGGTGAGATTGATAACCTTCAACGTGGAGGTAGCGACTATACAGCTTCGCTTATCGGTGCTGCGGTTAAAGCTATTGAAATTCAAATCTGGACTGATATTGACGGGATGCACAACAATGATCCCCGTTTTGTAGAAGGGACTACACCGGTACCTTTTCTGAATTTTGAAGAAGCAGCTGAGCTCGCTTATTTCGGGGCTAAGATTTTGCACCCGACCTGTATTTTACCTGCCAAACTGAATAATATACCGGTACGTTTGCTGAATACGATGGAACCGGATGCTCACGGTACACTGATCTCACTAAAGAGTAAGAAGCAGGCTATTCAGGCTGTTGCTGCAAAGGATGGAATTACTGCTATCAAAATTAAATCGGGTCGTATGTTACTGGCCCATGGTTTCCTTCGTAGGGTGTTTGAGATTTTTGAATCTTATCAAACTCCCATCGATATGGTTACAACTTCGGAAGTAGGCGTTTCTGTTACCATTGATAATACTAAGAACCTGGATGAAATTGTGGATCAACTAAAGAAGCTGGGAACGGTTTCGGTAGATCGTGATCAGGTGATTATCTGTGTGGTAGGTGATTTGCAACCCGAGAACGTTGGGTTCCAGTCGAAAGCTGTAAATGCAATGAAATCAATCCCCGTACGTATGATATCTTACGGTGGAAGTAATTATAATGTCTCATTTCTGGTTCGCGCCGAAGACAAGAAGGCCGCGTTACAGTCGCTGAGCGCAGAATTATTTTAAGTAAACGATGATTAAAGCAAATTATCCGGTTACAAAATTTGAAGCGATACGTACTCCGTTTTATTATTACGACCTGGAGGTGCTTCGCCGGACCTTACAGGAAATTAACCACTTGACAGAGACCGACCCTTTTGAGGTGCATTACGCTTTAAAGGCCAATGTTAATCCGGAAGTGTTGAAAACCATTCGGGATGCAGGCTTAGGTGCCGATTGTGTGAGTGGTGGTGAAGTTAAGGCTGCACTGGATGCCGGTATTCCTGCCTCTAAAATTGTGTTTGCCGGTGTTGGGAAAGCTGATTGGGAGATTAAGCTGGGACTTGAAAATGATATTTTCTGTTTCAATGTGGAGTCGATTCCTGAGCTGGAAGTGATCAACGAACTGGCGATCGGACAGGGGAAAACTGCACAGGTTGCTCTTCGTATTAATCCGAATGTAAGTGCCAATACCCATCATTATATAACGACGGGACTGAATGAGAATAAATTCGGAATTAATCTCTCCGAACTCGATAAGGTTACTGCTATCGTTAAGCAATTGTCGAACATTCGTTTAATTGGTATTCATTTCCATATTGGCTCTCAGATTACCGACCTCGCTCCGTTTCAGGATTTGTGTGTGAAGGTGAACGAGATTCAGGAGCACTTCGAAGCTAATGGTATCGTACTTGAGAATGTGAACGTGGGTGGTGGACTTGGTATCAATTACGAACATCCGAATCATTTTCCTATTCCGGAATTTGAAGCTTACTTCAAGATTTTCCGGGAGCACTTAACGCTTCGTCCCGGACAAAAGCTACACTTTGAATTGGGGCGTGCAATAGTAGCTCAATGCGGTAGTCTGATTTCGCGGGTCTTGTATGTAAAGGAAGGAACTTCTAAGAAGTTTGCTATCCTGGATGCTGGTTTTACGGAACTTATCCGTCCGGCTTTGTATCAGGCTTATCATCGAATTGAGAACTTAAGTTCCGAACTACCTGAAGAGGAGTATGATGTGGTAGGTCCGATCTGTGAATCGTCGGATGTATTTGCAAAAGCTTACCAAATGAATGGTACGCATCGTGGAGATCTGATTGCTTTGCGTTCGGCTGGAGCCTATGGCGAGATTATGGCCTCGCAGTATAATTTACGTGCTTTACCTGTGGCGTATACGTCTGATCAGTTACTCTAAGCATTCTGTATATAACAACAAAGGACCGGCAAGTAGTACTACTGCTGGTCCTTTGTTGTTAGGATAATTAGGGTCTACTGAATAATTGATAAAGTTCAATATATCATCAAAATAAGTGGTTGAAAGTATTGCATAAATGCAAGAAAATGTGTAAATTAGCGTCAAAATGTTTGCACTTATGTTTCGCTATCAGTCACAAAATCAGTTAACGATTAAAGAGTCTGAGATGCCTTTTGAGGCAGAGTTGAATCCAACCAACCGATGGGTTGTAATGTCTCAAACGATACCATGGGACGAGTTTGCCAGGGCATATCAAAAGAATTTCAAGAGCAGGCGTGGTGCTCCTACCATAGATGCAAGGATAGTACTTGGTGTAGTAATCATTAAACATCTGCTTAAATTAGACGATGAAGGAGTCATAGAGATGATTCAGGAAAATCCTTACATGCAATACTTTTTGGGTTTGAAGTCATTTACATCCAAACCGGTGATGGATCCCTCGCTTTTGGTTCATATCAGAAAGCGGATTGATTTAAGTGTTTTTGAGAAACTCACAGATGAACATATCCGTGAGGGATTGAAAATAAACAGGCAAACTCAGGATGATGGGGATGATGAACAAGGCGATGATGTTGACAACACAAATGATGAAGTTCAGATGTCCAATAAGGGAAAGTTACAGATAGATGCAACAGTAGCCGATGCTGCCATTAAGTTTCCCACAGATCTTGATCTGTTGAATGATAGTAGAGAGAAGGCAGAAGAACTGATTGATTATTTGTGTGGTGAACTTGGAGTTAAACAAAAACCAAGGACTTATCGCAGGAATGCAAGGAAAGCTTATCTGAATTTGTCGAAGAAGAAGCGCAAAACGGAGAAGGAGCTGCGCAAGGGTATCCGACAACAATTGGGTTTTGTCAGGCGTGACATCAAAATCATCAATCAACTGCTGGATAAGTCTCAACAGATAGGTGTAGGTGGTTTGTTTGACAAACATCAACAAAAGTATTTTTTTGTGATCCAACATGTTTTTTCACAGCAGGAAAGGATGTTCAAAGGAAAAGTTCACAGCGTTGAAGATCGTCTTGTTAGTATCCATCAGCCACATGTGAGGCCCATTGTGAGAGGGAAAGCAAAATCGAAAGTTGAGTTTGGTGCCAAAATCAATGTGAGTTTGCATAATGGTTATGCCCGGATTGATCACTTTGACTGGAATGCATACAACGAGGGAACCGATTTAATCATGCAGGTAGAGCGATACCGGGAGTTACACGGTCATTATCCCAAAGTGGTACTGGTTGATAAGATTTATCTGAATAGAGAAAACCGTCGCTGGCTCAAAGAACATGGAATATCCCACACGGGTGACCCGTTAGGACGAAAGAGAGTTGTAAATCAGCCCTCGGCATACCAAAAAAGAAAGAAACGTTCAGAATGCGCTGAACGCAATCAAATTGAAGGAAAGTTTGGTCAGGGTGTATATTCCGATAAAAGTGAGCCACCGTTCCGGCAAAGTGAGCCATTTGTTAAGACATGGTAAATTCGCATCAAATGTAAATAAATTATTTGATATTTCTCTTTCTCATAGATTCACCTTTCAACT
>JAQUYE010000010.1 GCA_028691965.1 Paludibacter sp.
CAACTTCAGAAACCAGATCCGGAATCAGAATATTGCCGATGTAAACGACAAAAAATACGAATACCAGGCAAGTGTAACCTATATGGACATCGTTACCGAATGCGAAAAAATGGGCGATTACATTATTAATATTGTAGAAGCACTCAACGAAACCAGAAGTAATTAGTCGATTCTTTCGACCTTAGTTTTACGAAATCCGGACAAAATGAGTACTTTTGTCCGGATTTTCATTTATAGAGATTACAATGGATTACATCTTAATTATCGTTGGTTTTGTATTGCTGATTGCCGGAGCAAACTTTCTGGTAGATGGAGCTAGCGGAATGGCAAAGCGCTTTAACGTACCTAATCTGGTGATCGGGCTCACTGTGGTTGCCTTCGGAACCTCCGCTCCCGAGCTGGTAGTAAACTTAGTGGCGGCTTTCGATCCTGCCACTACCGATATTGCACTTACCAATATTATAGGTAGCAATATGATTAATACCTTTGTCATACTGGGTGCTGCTGCGGTGGTGTACCCGATCGTATCTCAGAAAAGTTCGCGGCGCTTCGACATCCCCCTTAGTTTTATAGGCCCTGTTATTATCCTGCTGATGACACTTACCGGCGAACTATCGCGAATCGATGGCATCATTCTGCTTTTATTTTTTGCCGGATTTATGTATTCAACTTTCAGCCGGTCGATTAAGAATCCCGATGTACAGGCCGACGACTACAAGCCGATGAAAATATGGAAGAGCCTGTTGCTGATAGCCGGAGGACTGGCAGCCCTGGTAGGCGGTGCTCAGCTGATTGTACCTGCGGCCACTAATATCGCAGCCGGATTTGGCATTAGTACGGCGGTAATCGGATTGACCATCGTAGCCCTCGGCACCTCACTGCCCGAGCTGGCCACCTCGGTGGTTGCTGCGATGAAGAAGAATTCGGATATCGCGCTGGGGAATGTGATTGGATCGAATATCTTCAATATCTTTCTGGTGCTTGCAGCCAGTGCCGTCATTCGTCCGCTGCCTGCCTACAAGGATATGCTTATCGACCTGATCGTTACTGCAGCCGGCAGCCTGCTGGTGATTCTGTTTATCTACAGTAATAAAGAACGAAGCATCCGACGATGGGGCGGACTGGTACTCCTGCTCGCGTATGCAGCTTTTCTCGTGTGGAAGATTTCCACTCTTTAATCACCACTTACCGATCTTTAAACTAGTTATCATATGAAATTATTTGATGTATACCCTCTGTTCGATGTTGAAATCGAGAGAGGAGTCGCTTGCAGAACCTACGACACCAATGGAGTTGAATACCTCGACCTGTACGGGGGCCATGCCGTTATTTCGGTGGGACACTCCCATCCCTATTTTGTAAAACGCCTGACGCAGCAAGCTGAGAAACTGCTGTTTTATTCCAATTCGGTTATCAACCGCCTGCAGCAAGAGCTGGCCGACAAGCTTGGAAAGCTATCGGGATACGACGATTACAGTCTGTTTTTAGTGAATTCGGGTGCCGAAGCCAATGAGAATGCACTAAAACTAGCTTCGTTTCACAACGGTCGCAAAAAAGTACTGGCGTTCAGGAAAAGCTTTCACGGGCGGACTTCAGCTTCGGTGCGGGTGACCGACAATCCATCGATTGTTGCCCCTATCAATGCTGATATGGAGGTAGTTTTCGCCCCCTGGAACGACCTTGCAGCAGCACAAGCTATACTCGAACAAGGAGATATCAGTTCCGTGATTATCGAAGGTATTCAGGGTGTGGGAGGAATACAGATTCCCGATCCGGAGTTTCTGAAAGGCCTTGAACGTGTGTGTGCCCAAACAGGCACCGTGTTGATACTCGACGAGATTCAGTCGGGTTACGGTAGGAGTGGCAAATTCTTCGCTCACCAGCATGCTGGTATTCGTCCGGGACTAATTACCGTTGCAAAAGGAATGGGGAATGGTTATCCGATAGGTGCAGTACTGATCAGTCCGGAGTTTAAAGCCTCCTACGGTCTGCTGGGAACCACCTTTGGCGGGAACCACCTGGCCTGCGTGGCCGGTATCGCCGTACTCGACATTATGAAGAACGAGCAACTGATGGAGAACACGACTACCGTTGGTAATTACCTGCTCACTGAGTTGAAAAAGCTTCCGGGCATACGGGAAGTGCGCGGACAGGGACTGATGATTGGTATCGAGTTCGATCAGCCTGTAAAGGAAATTCGTCGCCGCCTGCTGATGGAAGAAAAAGTTTTCACCGGAGCTTCGGGAACTACCATCATCCGGCTGCTTCCTCCTCTGTGCCTTACGCTTGCTGATGCCGACCTGTTCATGAGTCGGTTTAAAAAGGTGCTGGAATCACAGCCTGCCTGATCGCTCCATCGCCTTACATACCTCTTTTACAACTTCGCTCACCGGACTGAAAATCAGTCCGGTGCGTTGTTGCAGGGCTGCCGACGAGTAGAGGGTTATGTTGGCCGACGAACGTGCAGAAGTGGTATTGAGCGGAGGCGTAAACCGGAACAACTTTCCGGTAACTTCGAGTAAAGAGGCTGCTACTACGAGTAAGGGTATTCCTATTTTTATCCGCGGTGGACGCTTATTAAAACCAAGGGCTATCATCGACAACAACTCACGGTTGGTTACATTTTCGGCTACCACTATAAAGCGTTCCCCCACTATCCCCTGCTTGCGAAGTAAAAGCAGCGCAGCTACTACATCCCTCACTCCCACATAGCCCGAACCGCCATCAATATAGAAGGGTAAACCCTTGCGCACCTGGTGAAAAAGCATGGAGCTTCCGCTGTTCACTCCCGAAAAACCAAGGATAACACCCGGGTTAACGACCGAAACCTTCAGTCCCTGCTTCATAGCCTTCCACACCTCCTGCTCGGCAAGGTATTTCGTTTGAGCATAGAGCGACTTCTGCTCCATACCCGCCCATGGAGCCTGCTCATCAACCGGTCGGCCATCGGCGTACTGTCCGCAGGCAGCAATGGAACTTACATAATGGAACGCAGTAACTCCGTGTTTCAGACAAAGTTCGGTAAGGAGCCGTGTGCCTTCCACATTCACGTCTCTGATAGCCTCATCCTTGCCGCCCAGCGACACCACAGCCGCGCAATGAAACACTTCGGTGATCCCGGTGAGGGCAGTGTCGAGCGCCATGCTATCGTTAATAGCCGCCACGCGAAACTCCACGCGACTTAAATAGCTGTCGGGGGTATCGGTATAACTGCCAAATACAGCCCTGAGCGCCCTTAAACTGCTGGTATAGCGGATCAGCGCAACGACCCTGTGCTCGACCTTCAATAATTCCCACAACAGATGACTTCCTACCAATCCGGTAGCTCCGGTTACCAATACCATAATTCTGATTTTATCGATTCATTCGCAAAAATACAGAAAGAAACTGTACTTTTGCAGATAAATTCAACTAAAGTCTATGCAAAACATTTGCGTTTATTGTGCTTCGAGCTCACAGGTGAAAGAAGAATATAGTCAGGCTGCCGAAAAGCTGGGTCGTTTACTCGTTGCGGCGGGGATGCAATTGGTGTACGGAGGCGGAAAGCGGGGGTTAATGGGTAAGATTGCCGACAGTATGCTGGCCGATGGTGGAAAGGTGACAGGGATCATGCCCCGGTTTATGACCGAGGTGGAGTGGAACCATACCGGTATTACCGAAATGATACTCGTCAATTCGATGCACGAACGAAAAGAGAAGATGGCTCTCATGGCAGATGCCGTGGTAGCTTTACCCGGTGGATGCGGTACGTTGGAAGAACTACTGGAAGTAATTACCTGGAAACGACTGGGCATTTTCAGCAAGCCCATTATAATTTGTAATGTTGACGGCTATTTTGATCCCCTGATAGAAATGCTGAATAAATCGGTGGATGAAAACTTTATGCGCGAAGAACACCGGCTGATGTGGCAGGTTACCAACACCCCCGAAGAAGTTATGGAAGCGCTGAAAAACCCGATGAAATGGGATGAAAATGCACGTAACTTCGCAGCACTCTGAGTGAAATGACAGATAGCGCCATCCATACTATACTACTTTATGCAGGTAACACGCTGCCTGGTTACTTTCATCGGGAAGACTGGGTTGCCGCTACCCTTTTTGTGCTTTTCGTATTCATACTGGTTGCGTATGCCATTTCATCGCATTTTATCAACAGCTCCATCAGCGGTTTATTTACTTCTCCGAAAAAGACAGTGCTGGCGCATAAACTGACTATTGCCGATTCGACAGCACGCTTTTTATTGTTAATAAATGCCATCTCGGTGTATAGTCTGTATATATACACTGTTTTTTCAGAAAACAGCACTAACACTTTACGGGTGTTTATCGAATTAGCTGCTGTCACCTTTGCATTTTATACCCTGAAATACCTGGGCATGGTACTCATGGGCTATGTTTTTGCTTCAAAAGAAAAAACCAGACTGGGAATTACCAACTATTTCAGGATGTTTATGCTGGGGGGACTAGTTCTTTATCCGTTGCTGGTGCTTAGAATCTATCTTAGCGGGAGTCAATTTGTACTTATTTTAGATATTTTAGCCTTTTCGGCCACGCTTTTCCTATTGGGATTGATTTCAGTGAAAATATTTCAGATTTTTTACACGAAATATCTAGCCTCATTTTACATTTTGTTGTATCTTTGCACCCTGGAATTTTTGCCCTATATTGGCATAATTCAGGTGTATTATTTACTCATAAGGGATATAAATATTTAAACTGTCAGGTCTTGAAAATTAAGAAAATACTGGTTTCACAACCACAGCCCTCAGGAGAAAAATCTCCCTATTTCGATATTAGCGAAAAACACAATGTAAAACTGGAGTTTCGTCCTTTCATTAAAGTAGAGGGATTAACATCCAAAGAATTCAGAGCTCAACGTATCACAATTCTTGACTATACGGCTATTATTTTCATTGCCAAACAAGGAATCGATCATTTTTTTGCTTTATGTGAAGAGATGCGTATTACTGTTCCTGAAACAATGAAGTACTTTTGTACTACCGAATCGGTGGCTGTATACCTGCAGCATTATATCCACTATCGCAAACGGAAGGTATTTTTCGGCACTTCGTCAAAAGTGAGCGATCTGATCCCGGTACTTAACAAGCATACCGGCGAGAAATTCCTGTTTATAGCTCCCGAAGTAGTCAGCGAGGAAACCTCCAACGCACTCGAAAGCTCCAAAATAAGCTTCACTAAAGCTGTTATGTACCGTACGGTAAGTAACGACTTTGGGCCCGACGAAGAATTCAACTACGACATGCTATTGTTCTTCAGTCCGATTGGTGTTCAATCGCTGATGAAGAACTTCCCTGACTTTGAACAGGGAGAGATTCAGATTGGATGCCTGGGAAGCAGCACCGCTGCTACGGTGAAAGAACTTGGATTAAGGCTTGATATGGAAGCTCCTACTCCTCAGTATCCTTCGATGACGATGGCGCTTGACGCCTTCCTGAAGGAGCACGCCAAAAAGCAGAAGAAATAAATCACAGCTGTGCTCCCGGGGAGCACTTTATCATGGATACCGTACCAATTGACAGGCATTTCAGAAAAGACGAACGTCTGTCGGGGAAACTAAGTACCGATAGACTGTTCGAAGCGGGAAAGGGATTCATTGCTTATCCCCTTCGTTTTGTGTATTACCAAAGCGAGGCAGCAGAGAAGGCAAAAGTTCGTATCCTGATTAGTGTCCCCAAAAAGAAAATCCGCCATGCGGTCGACAGAAACCGTATCAAACGGTTGATACGGGAGGCCTATCGCCTCAACAAACAGCTGCTTACCGATGGCCTGGGATCCGACGCGAACTGCCTGCACCTGGGCATCATCTATCTTTCGAACGAACCGGCAAACTACGGTGTAATCGAAGAAAAAATGATTGCCGCACTGCAAAAGCTACGGCTTAGAGTTTCAAACAATGATTAGCATGAAGCTAAAAACACTTTTCCGACACCTGGTGTTGCTACCGGTATATTTGTATCGCTACAGCATTTCCCCCCTCAAAGCCCCCAGCTGCCGATACACTCCTACCTGCTCGCAGTATACGGTAGAAGCAATCCTGAAACACGGCATTTTCAAAGGTGGCTGGTTAGCTATCAAGCGGATAACGAGCTGTCATCCCTGGGGAGGAAGTGGCTACGATCCGGTACCCTGACATACTCATTAAGGGAAGCAGTTACGCAAGCAGTACTGAACAGAAAGCACTAAAACCTGTTAATTTCTAAGGATAGCTCCTGAATTTTTTTTAAGTTTGTCGGACTTAACCATCACAGTTACTGTTTACTCCCCATGAAAAAAACCCTTCGTTATATACTACTCTTCCCTTTTTCGTTCCTCTATGGCACTGTTGTAACCCTTCGCAACTGGCTGTACGATCTGGAACTACTCAAACAACACACCAAACAGGTTCCTTTACTAGTAGTGGGTAATCTCACTGTAGGGGGCACCGGCAAAACTCCTCACATCGAATTTTTAATTGAGCAGTTACAGACTGAGCTCCGCCTTGCAGTGCTAAGCAGGGGATATGGACGGAAAACAAGCGGTTTCAGACTGGTGAGCCCCGACGCCACCTCGGTGGAAACGGGCGATGAGCCCTTGCAACTCGCACGGAAATACCCGCAGCTCCCGGTTGCCGTGTGTGAGAACAGAAGCATTGGAATCGACAGGCTGATACAACTCTACCCCGAAACGGATTTGATATTACTCGACGATGCCTTTCAACACCGAAGGATAAAACCCGGAATGTCGGTTTTACTGACCGACTTCAACCGGCTACATACCCGTGATAGTATGTTGCCGGGTGGAACACTGCGGGAACCTGTATGGGGAAGCAGACGGGCTAGTGTTATGATTGTTACAAAATGCCCTCCCGATAGTTCGCCCATCGACCTGCGGATTATCGAGCTGGAACTGAAGCCCCGTCCCGGTCAGGAGGTGCTGTTCTCGTGCTTTACCTACGATAGGCTGAAGCCACTTTTCCCCGATCAACAGGAGAAAAACACGACTATCAACTCCCTTTCTGAACGTTCAGTTTTACTGCTTACAGGTATTGCTTCACCTCAGCCCATCGTGAATCTTCTTACTGAAAAGAGTAAGGAGCTATCCGTTATGAACTTCCCCGATCACCATGAGTTCACGCGTCGGGATCTGCATCTTGCCGAAACACGGTTTAATGAGATGAACGGCGCCGACAAACTGATCGTTGTAACCGAAAAGGATGCGGTACGAATAAGTTCCAACCCCCATCTTTCAGATTCAATAAAAAAACATATCTTTGTGCTACCCGTGCGTGTGAGCATGCTAAACGACCAAACCGAAGTATTCACCCAAAAAATCATTGATTATGTTAGAGAAAATAAAAGAGACCTCTGATTACCTGAAAAAGTTAATGCCATCGGCCCCTGCAACAGGAATCATTCTGGGTACCGGCCTGGGAAACCTGGTGACTCAACTAACCGACACGACAGAAATTTCGTATGAAACGATACCCAACTTCCCTGTATCCACCGTTGAAGGTCATAGTGGCAAACTAATCTTCGGCAAGCTGGGTGGTGTAGATGTTTTGGCTATGCAGGGTCGTTTTCACTATTACGAAGGATATACCATGCAACAGGTTACATTCCCTGTACGCGTTATGTACGAACTGGGAATACGTACGCTATTGGTATCCAATGCATCGGGAGGAATGAATCCTGATTTTGAAATTGGTGATTTGATGATTATCACCGATCATATAAACCTGTTCCCCGAGCATCCCCTACGTGGGAAAAACTACAAGGAGCTGGGTACCCGTTTCCCCGATATGAGCGAACCTTACTCGAAAGAATTAATTGCCAAAGCGAAAGCAATCGCTGCTAAAAATAATATCAAAGTGGTAGAAGGGGTGTATGTAGGGACTACCGGACCTACCTTCGAAACTCCTGCCGAATACAGGTATTTTCATATTATCGGAGGGGATGCAGTAGGCATGAGCACTGTTCCCGAAGTAATCGTAGCCAACCACGCCGGCATACGGGTATTTGGCATGTCGATTATTACCGACCTGGGAGTACCGGGTAAAATTGTAGAAGTAACTCACGAAGAGGTTCAGGAGATTGGCAATAAAGCACAACCCCTGATGACTAAAATCATGACCGAATTAGTCGCCGGCAATTGATTGGCGGTACTCTGAAGGAGTCATACCATATTTCAACTTGAAACACCTGCTAAAGTAACGGGGGTCTTCTATCCCCACCCGATAGGAGATCTCCGACATTGAAAAGTTGGTATTCCGTATATAATCGGCCGCCCGTTCTACCCTCATTTCACGCACAAATTCGACCGGCGAGAAACCAGTCAGACTCTTCAGCTTATTAAAGAATACGGTTCTGCTCATCCCCATCTCTGTTGCCAGAAAATCAATGTTCAGTTCAAAGTTATCAATGTTCTCGTTCATCACCTCAATAAGGTGCTTCATGAACTGTTCCTCCTGCGATTGAACCTCAATGGGAGGAAGTTTGATAGCTACTCCCTGTTGGGGAGAGAGTTGTGAGCGGTAATATTGCTGCAATTGAAGTCGCTGTTTGATAAGGTTTTCGATACGCGCATGCAGGAAAGCCGAACTAAAGGGCTTCGTAATATAATCGTCGGCACCGGCTTTCATACCTGCCAGTTTATTCTGCATATCGGTTACAGCCGTTAGCATTACCACCGGAATATGCGAAGTTCGTTTATCGGTTTTTACTTTTTCGAGCAATTGCAGTCCGTTCATCTCGGGCATCCGCAGGTCGGCAATGATGATGTCGGGCATCAGGTGTTCGGTTTTCTGCCAGCCTACCAGCCCGTTTTCCGCTTCTTCGACCCGGTAATTATTCTTCAGCGTTGTACGCAGGAATTGACGTAATTCGGTATTATCCTCAACAATCAGGATTAAGGGGATAACCGAATGACCGTGTTCCGATTTTGTGGATTCTTCTTCTTTACCCGTGTCGTTTAAGGTGGTTTCTTCCGAAATTACCACGTCATCGTCGCCCACGAAATGTTCGGTCCCCGTGAGCAACTCGATTTCAAAATCAGAACCCTTGCCCGGCTGACTCTCCACATGAATTTCGGCACGATGCAGGTCAACTAACTTCTTAACGAGATCCAGTCCGATGCCCGTACTCTTTTGAGCTATGTTTCGAAGGGCAGGAACCGAGAAGAAGCGGTCGAAGATAAAGTTGATTTTCTCGCGCGCTATGCCAATGCCTTCGTCGGCGACCAACAATACCACTTTGTTCTGACGGATAAAGGTACGTACAGTAATCTTTTTTCCCGGCTCGGTAAATTTAAAGGCATTGGAAAGCAGGTTATAGATGATGGAGTCGAAACGCTCGGTATCAATCCATACGGTAGCGTCGTTGGTATCGTCCTGTACAGCAAAATCAATATTGCGTGAAAGTGCAATTTCGTTAAAGTTCTGACATGAATTCTTTACGAATTCGCCAAAATGAACCTCTTCGACGGTGAGTCGCATCTTGTTATTCTGCAACTTACGGAAGTCGAGTATCTGGTTAATTAAGGTAAGCACCCTGTCGAGGTTCCGGCGCATCAGTACCAGTTGCTCGTGTACGGGGCTCTCCAGCTGTTCGTTCAACAGGTTATCGACCGGTAACGAAACGAGTGTAAGAGGAGTGCGCAGTTCGTGTGATATATCAGTAAAGAACCGCAACTTCATTTCTGTCATCTGTTTCTCGATCAGCACACTGTTTTTAAGTTTGAAGAAGGTAAGAAAAATGTACAGGGTAAGCAGGAACAACAGTAATATGAAGATAACATATAAAAACTTCGCAAAAGAGGAATTCCAGAAGGAAGGCAGAATCTTTAACCGGATAACACGTTCATTGTCGAGCCAGTATCCTTCGCTATCGGTCGACTTCACCCTGAAGGTATACTCTCCGGGCGACAAGGTAGTATAGGTGGCAAAATGCTTATTATCCACATAGTTCCATTCGTCTTCGAAGCCCTCCAGGCGATAGGCGTATTGAATTTTCTCGGGAGCACGCATATCCAGGGTGGCAAACTCAAGGGTAAATACATTCTGGCGGTGCGAGAAGCGGATCTCTGAAGTTTCGTCCAGTTGCCTGCTAAGTAAAGCCTTTTTGCCATCACCTATCAGTACTTCTTTGTTGAAGAGAAGCAGACGGGTAAACACCAGGGGGGCATTGATTTTTTTACGAAGTACCGTTTCGGGATTAAAACTATAAAAACCTGATTTGGCCCCGAAACAGATTTCACCGTTCGACAGACGCCATGCTGCTGCTTCCGAGAATTCGACATTTTCGAGCTCGTTGCCCTTGCCAAAGACTTCGATGGTTCGTTCCGTCTTATTAAACCTGACGATCGAATTGTCGGTTGTGAGCCAAAGGTTCCCTTTTAAATCGTCGACAATAGCATAAACAACGTTGTTGGGCATGCCGGAGGACCGGTCGTACACTTCGAAACGGGGATTATCGTAGGTGCCCGGAATCATTCGGCTTAGTCCGCCCCCAAAGGTACCCATCCAGATGGTTTGCGCTTCGTCTTCATAGATATAATGCACATCATTGGCCCCCAGTCCCTGTGGTTGATTTTTGTTAACATGGTAGGATTTAAACTCCGGGTTCTTCACTTTATCAACGGCTGTATTCAGCATTACAAAACCTTCGGTAGTAGCTACCCAGAGTCGCTGACGGGAATCGACCATCACCTGACGTACCTTCGAAAACCGATCCATCGGATAGTTGGTAAGCTCGTTACCGGCGTGTAAAAATCGTATCCGCCCGTTTTGCTCATCCACCAGGTGCAGACCGGCACCATAACTACCGGCCCAAATTCGTCCCTGCTGATCCTGAGTTACGGAATAAAAATCGTTGTTTCCGGGCGAATAGGGGTTGGCGGGATTGTGCTCAAAGTGCTCCATTGAATAGCGAAGCGGGTCGGAGGTGGCCGTAAGCCGGAACAAACCCCTTCGTTTTGAGGCCATCCATATCCTGCCCTGCCGGTCGTAAAAGAAATTATAGGCAAAGAACTCACTGTCGTTTCCCTTACGGATAGTCCCGTCGGCACCCAGTTTCCCGATAAGGTTTTTGTTTTTATCGTACACATGCACCTGACGATCCTTGGAGGCCACCCACAGGCGTTGCCGGTCGTCTTCGAACAGGGCGCGTACTTCGTTCGACAGACTATAAATGGTGTTCGACTGCAAGAGGTGGTGCTCAAAATAACCCGGGAGGAAGGTACAGCGGTAAAACCCGTTTCCCCGGTTTGTACTTAACCAGATAATTCCCTGCTGATCGGTAAGGGCGTGGTTTACTCCATACGAAAAGAGCACATTAATATCCTGGTGGTAGGCACTGTGAAAACTTTCAAGGCGGGATGCCGGGCGGTTATAGTGCGAAAAAGTTCCGTAATAAGGCTGTATCCACAACACATCCCTGCTATCTTCAAAAATAAGATAATTAGGGTTGATTACCTGTCCCTCGTTCACCCGGGTAGCTATGTATTCCAACTCACCCGAGGGAGGTAAATAGTGGAGCACCCCGGCATCTGCAATTTCGAGCCATACTTCTTCCGAGCGATCGATGTAGATGGAACGGATATCATTCGTTTTCATCTGAGGGTGCGACTTCCGGTTATAATGCTTCCACTCCGGGCGGTTCAGGTCGTAGGTAAGAAAACCATTATTATCAAGTACCATCAGGTACTTTCCGGTACCTACATGACTGATAAGCCTGACACTCCCTTCTATCGGGAGTTGAACCTGAGCGAAAGAAGAATTATGTTTATCGAAAACAATTAATTTATTTGCTCCTCCGAAAACAATGCGGCGGGTATTTTCGGTAAGGGTGCGTACGGGTACCGATTCGAAATAGCAACTTTGCTTACCCAGACTATCAATAGCGCAGATTCCGCCTTCCGACAGTATCCAGGTTGTTTTAAGCTCATCTTCTTCGACCAGATTTACCACTGCTGCACGTGGATTTTTACCGGGATGTACAAACTTTTTAAAAGTAAGGGTATGCGTATCAGGATCGGTATCAACCACCAATAAGTCGCCCGCAAAGGTATTCAGCCATACTTTTCCTGAGGGTAAAACGTAGAACTCACGGATTTTATCTTCGAGCACCGATCCATCGGGATTACTAACCTGCTGAAGCTCTTCGGTCGATGGATTAACCCTGTACACGATTTCATCGTAGGTTTTAACCCATATATAGCCCCATTTATCTTCGCGGATGGTGAGGATACGATTGCTGAGGCCCGTCTGCTTTTTCTGAGGTTTGGAATTATAATGTGTAAAATTATAG
The DNA here is from genome assembly GCA_028691965.1 of Paludibacter sp. Classification (GTDB taxonomy): domain Bacteria; phylum Bacteroidota; class Bacteroidia; order Bacteroidales; family Paludibacteraceae; genus Paludibacter. Next base: position 12,303 of record JAQUYE010000010.1, read on the forward strand.
CCGTCGAACTTGTTCAGTCCATCGCGGGTACCCAGCCACACATAGCCCTTGCTATCCTTCATTATAGCAGTAATACTGTTTTGCGACAACCCATTGTCGGAGGTATAATGCGTGAAGGAAAAGCGATGCTGAGCCATCAGACTAAGGGCGAAAAAGAGGAGCAAAAGAAGTAAGAGAGTACGGTTTTTCATGGATTTTCGTCTATCAGTAGGATGTGTTACAAAGTTATAGCGAATCGTTCAGTTTTCAATCGTTGAAAACCTGCTTTGTAGCATGCAGTCAAATATTACACGTTAAAAAATAGATATTCCACCTGTTTATTGAGATATAAACCTATATTTGCAGTTGTAAGTTAATTTGTAAACCCATAAAAATAACACGCTCATGAAAAAAACAGTACTCATTTTATCACTTTTTATTGCTGGTGCCAGTGTATTAACTGTACAGGCACAGAAGGAATGGACATTCGACAAAGCTCCATTTGAAGCTACAACGTATTCTCAGACCACTACCTTAGATGGACTAACGGTATATGCTACCGAAGGTAAAACCGTTGTTATCGACGAAAATAACAAAAGAAATGGCGAATATGCGTTTACTCATCGTTTGAAATTTGGTGGATCAGGAACCATTGCTGACAGTGAAAATGCTCCTTTCTTACCTTCCGAACGTGCAATCAGTTTTCCTGTTACCGGACCAACTACAGTTAAAATTGCTGCTTTATCCTCTTCGTCAAGTACAGATCGTACGCTGGTAATGTCGGACGGTATTACTTCGCTGCATACTTTTGCTGCTCCCGGATCGTACTCGGAAGGAACTGATAATGTGCCTCTTGAAACCTATCAATACACAGGTGGTGCAGGAACACTTTATATATGGTCGCCAAGTAGCGGTGTGAATCTTTATATGGTTGCTACCAGTACTACTACAGGTATTTCGAAAGTAACTATCGATGGAGTAAGCTTCAACGGTCGTGAAATTGTAAACGAAAACCAGGTTCGCCTCGAAGTGTACAATATTCTTGGTAACAAAGTTGCTGAATCAACTTCTAACATCTCGATGGTAGAACAGGGACGCGGTATTTATTTTGTTAAAGCTGCCAACTCTAAAGTAGTATTGAAAATCAATCGCTAAGATATTTCAGACTTATGTATAAAAAAACACCATGCTTGTACGGCATGGTGTTTTTTTATACTACTACTTATCGATTAGCGATTCAGCAACAGACTTACCATCAGAAAAGGACCGATTGCTTTCGGATCGTTATCCCGTACAGGTTCGGACAGGTAATACGCATAACTTCCGTCGCGGTACACCTTTTCACCTCCCAGTCCGGCTACCGAACAGCAATCGGTAATCGAAACAACCCCGTTTTCATCGGTACGAACGAAGCGTTTTACAAATTGATCATAGGCTTCTTTCCCTTTTTCGAGGTATTCGGCAGGCAATACACCGAGTTGCGCTCCCTTCACCCAACTGTAGATAAACATCGCTGAGGAAGTTGACTCCAGGTAATTGCCGGGAGCACCTACCTTATCGGTTACCTGATACCACATGCCTGTCGGCTTATCTCTGAATTTCTCGAGCGAGTTACTAAGGTTCGTTAACACCGAAACCACCTCGTCGCGTTTTGGATGTGTTGCCGGCAGGTGCTCAAGCACATCTACCAATGCCATCATATACCAGCCCAGACTTCTTCCCCAGAAATTTGGAGACACTCCGGTTTCGGGATTTGCCCAGCGCTGCTGGCGACTCTCATCCCAACCGTGGTAATACAGTCCGGTAGCCGGGTCGTAACTTTTCGCAGCCATCAGGAGCAGCTGATGAGTAACCTCATCAAACAAGGCAGGTTCGTTGAAGCGCGCTCCAAACTCAGCCAGAAAAGGAGAAGCCATGTAGAGTCCGTCGAGCCACATCTGGTGCGGATACACTTTTTTATGCCAGAATCCGCCTTCGGAGGTGCGCGGGTGCGTCAGCATCTGATCACGCAGCAACTGCAGGGCCAGTCGGTACTTTTTGTCACCGGTTTTGTCGTACACCAGGTATAACAATTTACCAGGGTTCACCCTGTCGATATTATATTCCTCCGGTTTATAGGTGCGGATAGACCCATCGCTGCCCACCATCATATCGGCAAAACTAAAGGCGTAATTCCGGTAAGCCGGGTTCTTGTAGTGCTCGCCCACCATAGCAATTGCCTGCAGTTCCAGGCCGTGGGTGTAATCCCACTTGGGAGCCTTTGCAAAATCAACCATCCAGCTTTCGGGATTCCGCTTCATCTCCGAATCAACCATGCTAACCGATAGTTTCTTTGAAAAACCGGGAATAGTGATATTCGTAGAAGCATCGTCGATACGTACCCCTTCATTCCCTTCGGGATAGCTAAATTCGCCCTCAACATTCAGATTCTTTACCTTGTTCAGGATTAAGGCCGGTCCCTCTTGCGGTACTATCTGCACGTTACGCAATAAGATACCGTTGGATTCGGAAAATTCGGCTCCGTAGCGTGCCGAGAAAATGGCATCTTCTACTTTAATATTGGTAATGTTCATCTCGGGCAGGCCATTGAAGAACATGGCACGACGGGCATTGCGCGATACCAGGTTTTTCACAAAGATATTCCGGAAAGCAGGGGTTTCTTCGGTAACCGGCAAAGCAGCATCGGCACGTGGGGCATCAAGTCCGGCCTCCAGTGCTTCGGAAGCTGACCTGCCCCCGTAGAATAAATCGAACAGGAACGAGTCGGTTACGATGTCGAACATGTAGATATCGCTGATGTAGATATTCTCCACAACCCCTCCGCGTCCGCGGGTACTTTTGAAACGCAGGCCCACATCTGTTCCTAAAAACTGACAATTCGATACCTTAATATTACGTACGCTACCCGACATTTCGCTGCCCACTACAAAGCCACCATGACCTTTAAACACCTTGCAGTTATCAACTATCACGTTCTCGGTGGGGCGGTTACGGCGACGACCATCAGCATCTTTACCTGATTTAATACAGATAGCATCGTCACCTACATCAAAATAACTATTAATTACCAACACATTACGACTCGACTCAATATCAAGTCCGTCGCCATTCTGCGAAAAAGAAGGATTACGAACGGTGATATTATCGATAATAACATTTTCGCACATGAGTGGATGGATATTCCAGCTCGGAGAGTTTTCGAACAACACACCCTGTAGTAATACATTTTTACATTCAGTCAGACTGATCATTACCGGGCGAAGGAAATCGCGGACTTCCATCCACTCTTCGTCGGTGGTTAATCCCTGAGGTACATTCATATTGCTCATTTCGTGAGCTCTCAGCGATTGTTCGGTAGGGAACCAGTAGTCGGCATCGCGCAATACACCACCCGAACTTACTACTTTTTTCCAATGCGCTTCGGTAACCTTCGAGCGTTTCAAAGGGCGCCAGGCTTCGCCCGAGCCATTGATCGATCCTTCGCCTGTAATGGCAATGTTCTCAAGGCCGTTACCAGAGATGGGCGACTGACAGCGCTTTGTATCGAGACCTTCGAATACCGTATTCACCAGGGGATAGAGGTCGAAGTCGGGCGAAAACAAAATCAATGCACCCTTCTCGAGGTGAAAATTGATGTTCGACTTAAGCACGATAGGTCCGGTAAACCAGACTCCCGGAGGTACAATAAGTTTGCCTCCCCCTTTGGCCGACAAGGCTTCGATACTTTTACGAAAAGCCTCCGTGTTGAGGGTCATCCCATCACCTACTGCACCAAAATCTGAAATGCTCACGGTATTTCGTGGAAATACCGGAGCCTTCAGTTCTTTCATAGAAAAAGGTAAATTCGTAAAATACGAGCGGTAGGAAGTTTTGGAACCTGCCATACCTGTCGACATCCCTAAAATGCCGGCTAACAAAACAATCAATCTGAGATTCTTCACTATCATATGTTTTTATTTATTTAATACAAGTGTTCAACCAGCGAATACAGGTACATTTCAAGCCAGGTATACGCTGAATCTTTATAGTTCTTTGCGGCATCTGTTGTATCCTGAGGATTCAGACCCTTCTTTTTCTCCCAGCTATCAGGGATGCCATCTTCATCCGTATCCACCGGTACCTGATCGGCTGTAAAGCGTAGCTCAGGCCACCCTCCTACATCTTCCTGCGAATCGATCATCCCGAATTCACTTCCTTTCGAACCGGAAAAGGTATAGCTACCTTCCTCTACTTCCTTCACTACTCGCTGATCAACTGCATCTCTCACCTTACTGGCTCCTGCTTTGAGCAGTACCTGTTCGTAAGCCTGCTCTGCCGGTTGGGTTGGCATGGCAGCAATCGGGAACTCGGTGGCCACACACAGTTGCTCAGCCGTCATCGTTTCACCCTCCTGCACATCGGGATGAATACCCAGCAGGTTATTGGCAGTTACCTCAGCATGGTTGTGCATTATATTGCCGGCAACATAAAACGAACCCCATACCCCTTTGGGCTGCTGATTCGTCCCGGTATCCGAATTGGGAGCAAAAATGCGGTAGGTTAACTTCCCTTTACGAGCTAGGGTAGCAGGTCCGGGCTTGTAGTAATTATTTACGAGATTGTACGAACCTCCCTCACCGGCATAGGCACTGTTGCTTCCCCAGTTATAAATCACGTTATTACGAAAATCGACCATTTCGGATGACGGGTCATTACTATAGCGACTTCCACAAAAGCGGGGATTTCTGCTGTCGTGGTGTGCCAGCAGGTTATGGTGAAAAGATGCTTTTTTTCCTCCCCATATACCACCATATCCGTGCAAACCTTTTGCATGAATAGAAGTGCGTAAACTCTCGGAAAGAATACACCACTGCATGGTGAAGTTCTCATTATCGTAAAACGAGGAACACTCATCGGTACTCCAGCTCATCGAACAGTGATCAATCAGTACATTTGTCCGACGTATTCCCTTGAGTGCATCGTCGGCCAACCCTCCTTCATCACCCATCCGAAAGCGCAGAAACTGTACAATTACATTATCAGCACTAACGGTAACGGGATAGCCGCGCAGGGTTATTCCATCGCCGGGTGCCGACTGCCCTGCAATGGTAAGATCGCCTTTGTTAATTTTTAAAATAGATTGAAGTTGAATACTCCCCGCAACCTTAAACAGGATGGTGCGCGGACCGGATTGATTGATTGCCCAGCGAAGTGTTCCCTGTTGCTTTGGATCATCCTCGAGCGAGGTAACATACAAGACCTTTCCTCCTTTTCCACCGGTTACCACCGCACCTCCACCGAGAGCTCCGGGGTAAAGGCCATATTCGATTGCTGATGAAGAAGCTACCGGTAATTTTTGGGCAGAATTACAAGAAAATAACACAAAAAATATAAAACTGAGTGAGAGTAGATTTGCTTGTTGTTTCATGTGCTCGATTTAAAAGGATGCGGTAACAAAAATAAAACAGAAACAACAAATGAAGGTGTAAAAACTGACTTAATGTATAGAGAAATCGACTAATTTTTTAATTGTTAATTGTTAATTGTTAATTGTTAGGGGGACTGGTGAGTTTGGTATAAAAGAACAGGTTCAGTAATCATCCGGATTACTGAACCTGTTGAGTGTTGATTTATTAAATCCTTTTTAGTACATCCTGAGTTCGTAAGGCATACGGGCCTGAATTCCATTCATGTACTGAAGTTGCTTCACCTGTTTTACAAGCTTGTAATGTTCGCCCAGTTGCATTTTGAGCAGGCGGGTTTCGGCTTCTTCGCCAAAGCTTTTCATCAGGCGGGTCTGGAAGCTTTCCTTAGCAGGGAACTCTTTCACGTTATAGTCACTTAATCCTGCTTTTTCGGCAGCGATCAGGATAGCGTCGTCGAGACCGGCCAGTACATCTACCAAGCCGAGGCGCAGAGCATCCTCGCCGGTATAAACACGTCCTTCGGCAAGGGCTTTGATTTCGTCGGTAGTTTTGGAACGACCATCGGCACAGCGTTTTACAAACAATTCGTAGCCACGCTCTACATAAGCCTGCATAAGTGCCCGTTCTTCGGGTTTAAACGCACGATTTACGGAAGGAGCATCGCTCATCGCATTGGTCTTCACTCCATCGTAGTTTAAGCCCAACTTGTTGTTAAGTCCTTCGATATTAGGAATCAGTCCGAAAATACCGATAGAACCGGTAATGGTATTCGGCTGTGCAACGACAGTATCGCCGGGAACGGCAATGTAATAACCACCCGAAGCTGCGTAATCGCCCATCGAAACGATCAGCGGTTTTTCTTTCTTCAGGTTCATCAGGGCATGCCAGATTTGTTCGGATCCGTAGGCACTACCACCCGGCGAACTTACCCGTAACACTACCGCTTTAACCATATCGTCTTTTATAACTTCGTTGATGGTTTTAACCAACTTATCAGAAACAATGCCGGTACCCGAACCATCATCGATGCCACCCACTGCGTAGATAACCGCCACTTTATCCTTGCTGAATTTAGTTTTATCAACTACCTTGGTCATCGAATTGTGCGTCAGCAGTTTATAATCCTTCACATAAGAAGTAAGAATACTATCCGCTTCATCGGCATAAACCAGCGAATCAACCAGTTTATATGCCAACAGTTTTTCAACCGGCTGCATGGTCATCATCTCATCAGCATAGGCATTGAGCTGTTCAACAGAGATACCACGGGCTGCAGAAATCTCACCAAGCATGGTATTCCAGATCGAAGTTGTATAAGCGGTAACCTGTTCGCGGTTTGCTTCGCTCATTTTAGTTTCGATATAGGGCTCAACAGCCGATTTGTAGGTACCTACTTTTACTACCTGCATTTCAATGCCCAGTTTATCGAGGGTGTTCTTAAGGAACAATACTTCGGAAGAGATACCACGGAAATCGACCATACCGGAAGGATTCACCAATAGTTTGTCGGCTACCGAAGCCAGGTAATAATTCGACTGCAGATAGGTATCAGCATAGGCTACAATAAATTTGCCGCGTGCTTTGAAATCGACCAAAGCATCCCGTATTTCCTTGATCGAAGCCATCCCACCGATCAGCGAACCGCCTTTCAGGTAAATACCTTTAACAAGGGTGTCGTTCTTCGCTTTATCAATATTCAACAACACTTCATCCAGGCCCAGCTGTTTAGGCTGATTTGGATTCATAGCTTCAGCAAACAGAGCAAAAGGATCTTCTTCATAGCGATCAACCAGCTGACCTTTCAGATCGAGCTGATAGATGGATGAGGATTTGATTTTTACAGGAGAATCGGAAGAACTGGCGATGGCACCGAAGATGCCCATCATAATAAACAATCCAACAACGGAAGTGATTACTATACCGGTGATGGTAGCAAGAGTGAATTTAAGAAACTGTTTCATACTACTACTTTTAAACTATTAACTAAGGGTTTAGAACATTTATGAAGGTGAAATGGTTTTCTATATTACATACACAATTGTATGTATAAAAAATTTAGTGTTAATTTGTTCACTTTATAACTTAACAAGCGTCAAATGTACCAATTATTTAGAAACACAGCAATAGTTTTCCTTTTTTTCCTTTCAACAGGCAACATAGAGGCTGTTCCGGCCTATCCATTTCCCATACAGGTTATTCAACCGGATGGCAGTACCTTAACCTTGCTAATCCGGGGTGATGAGTCGAGTAAGCTGCGTACTACTATCGATGGCTACCCTGTAAGACAGAACAGCAATGGGTATTATACCTATGCTGAAGAGTTGAATCCAACGGGTACAGGTCGTATAGCCAACGATCCGGAACTACGTAGTGCTGAAGAAAGAGAGTACCTTGCACGGTTACCTAAGCTTTCGTCTGTTAACTCACAACCCGGTATGTCAAGAATGAAGCAGGCTTCTTTTGCCCGCTCTTCCTCCGGTTTTCCGGCATCCGGCTCTCCCCGTTCGCTGGTGATATTGGTGAATTTTACGGATAAGAGTTTTGTTGTGCCCGATCCTGCTACTGCTTTTCATCGCTTGTTAAACGAAGAAAACTATACCGACAACGGCGGTACGGGTTCGGCTGCCGACTATTTCCGCGCTTCGAGTAACGGGCAGTTTGCGCCCGTATTCGATGTAATTGGTCCGTATAACCTGCCCAATACGATGAATTTTTATGGTGCCAACGATGAGGATGATTACGATGTTCGTCCGACTAATATGGTGATAGATGCCTGCAACCTGGCGAATGCTGACGTAAACTTTGCTGATTATGATGCCGATGGCGACGGGTACGTGGATAACATATTTATTTATTATGCTGGTTACAACGAGGCAGAGGGTGGCCCCGAAAATACGATCTGGCCACATCGGTGGGTGGTGTATTCAGGAAACTACAGCGGCTCAACCACCTTCGATGGCAAGACTATCTTCGATTATGCCTGTACTTCGGAGTTAAAGGGAGCAACGGGTACTCAGCAATGTGGTATCGGAACCTTTACCCACGAATTTGGTCATGTAATAGGAATGCCTGATTATTACCATACCGATGAACCCGATAAAGCTACACTTGAAACGTGGAGTATAATGGATTACGGCGCCTATTTGAACGAAGGACGCACACCGCCGGTTTATTCGGCCTACGATCGTTTTTACCTGGGCTGGCTCACTCCCGAAGAATTGGCTCAGCCTGCCGACAAGGCGCTCTACCCCTTATCACAAGCTAAAACTCCGCTTGCAACGAGTACGGGACAAGCCTATCTGCTCTCTGCGACAACGCACAACCTGAATGGATCCGTTCCTGCACCAGGTGAATTTTTTGTATTGGAATACAGAAAGAAAACCGGATGGGATGCCTATTTACCGGCTGAGGGATTATTAATCTGGCATATCGATTACAACCAATCGGCATGGGACCAGAACGGTCCGAATAACTATACGGAAACCACACAAACTGCAGCAAGTCACATGCGGGTATACCTGCAACCCCTGTCGGGAAACAGTGCGACTCCGGGTACTGCATTTACAAGCGGTTCGTTTACACCGATAAGCTGGGCAGGCACCTCCATCAACCGTCCTATCACCGGCATTTCTAAAACACCCGAAGAAATTACGTTCTCAGTATTGGGAGGAGCTGCTGAAACATCTCCCAAAGTGGAGGTAGGAGTAATTACGAATCTACTGGTTTTCCCTCCGACAAAGGTCGGACAGGAACAGATTAAACACCTTAACTTCAGGTCGGATGCCTTGAGCGGAACGATAGATGTAGAGCTGACAGGTGTGGATGCAACTCAGTTTCAGCTATCAGCCACCTCCCTTTCAACTGCTGAGTCGGGTACGACCGGGGGTACTGAATTACTGATAACTTACAAACCGGTACTTGCCGGTCAGCATACTGCTATTCTAACGGTAAAAACGAATAATGTTCTCCCCGATCGCATCATTGTATTGCAGGGAGAAGCAGTAGAGTAACTTATAATTTAGGACCATAGGCAAGATCACCTGCATCTCCCAGACCGGGGACGATGTAGGAGTGATCGTTCAGCTGGGGATCGATGGCAGCTGTCCACAGAGTCACATTGCTTCCTTCGAAATGCTTCGATAAATAGTCGACAGCCTGCTGACTGCAAATGACAGAAGCAATATACACTTTATCGGGTTTCCCTTTGGTAAGTAATGCACCATGTGCTAACTCCAGCGAACCGCCGGTGGCTAACATTGGGTCGGTGATGATAAGTGTTTTCCCTGTCAAATCGGGAGAAGCAATGTATTCTATAAAAATCTCAAACTTCAGGGCATCTTTGTATTTGCGGTAAGCTGATACAAAGGCATTTTCGGCCCGGTCGAAGTAACTTAGAAATCCCTGGTGAAAGGGAAGTCCGGCACGTAATATAGTCGAAATTACGATCTTCTCGTTAATTACATTTACAGGAGCTTTACCAAGAGGAGTCTCCACCTCTTCGGCTTCGTAGTTCATGGTTTTGCTGATTTCGTAAGCAATTATCTCTCCGATGCGTTCTAAATTCCGCCGGAAACGAATCGGGTCGCCCTGAATAGCTACCGATCGGATTTCTTTTATAAACTGATTTAATACGGAATTGGTAGTGGATAAGTTAATTATTTCCATGAGATTATTTAAGATGTGATGCTTTTAGTCCTTTAATTACTGCCGACGAAAATCCCTGTGCTTCCATTTCGTTCAGGCCTTTGATGGTTATTCCTCCGGGGGTTGTTACCTTGTCGATTTCGGCTTCGGGGTGACCGCCACCCGCTTCGAGTAAATCGATCGCACCGCGCAAGGTTTGTAGAACTACCTGTTTGGCCTGTTCGGGATAGATCCCCATTTCGACTCCACCTTCCATTGCTGCCCGTATGTAACGGAATGCATAGGCTATTCCACAGGAAGAAAGTGAGGTAAATGCCCCCAGTTGGGTTTCGGGAACCAGAAAAACTTTTCCCGATTCTTCGAAAATGGCTGCAACCAGTTCTTGTTGTTGTGCAGTAACATTGTGGGAAGAAATGACCGATACACTTTGTAAAACTTCTATAGCTGTATTTGGAATTACCCGAAAGAGCGCTGCGGCCGGGCTGAACAACTCCGACAAGGTAGTGAAATCGACCCCGGCAGCGATAGAAACTATAAGTTGTTGCCGGTAATCAATACCTGCTTTAATTTCAGCAGCGATAGTGGCAACCAGCCAGGGCTTAACAGCGACTATAATTATATCAGCATTTTGTATGGCAGCAACATTGGAAGTAGTGGTGGTGAGTCCCGGAGCAAACTCTTTTAACTGATCCAGAATCTTTTGGTTGATATCACTAACAGTGATTTGATCGGGACGAACAAGCCTGCCACGGGCCATCCCCCGTACAATGGCACCGCCCATGTTACCTCCCCCGATTACGGCAATTCGTAAAGTAGTTGTGTCCATACACGTTTAAATTTGAGCAAAGATACGTAAAGTTTGAAAAAGCTAAAAATTAAATCGTATTCCGGCAACTAATCCCCAGGGAGTAACTCCCGGTTTCGACCGTTCGGTAAGTCGCCACACCGATTGAAGAGAGGCTACTTTAAAGATGTTAGTGACACCAACTCCAACTTCCACATAGGGTTTGGAGCTGGTTGAAAGTCCCGGAGGCATATCATAACTACTGCTTCGATCCGAATCCATTCCTCCGTAAATAGCTTTCAGGGTAACCAACTCACGCAGGTTCCAGTTTTTAACAAGGGGGAGATAGTTGAATAGCAGTCCGTTGAACTGTACCTCCTGATGAGTGGAGATGTACTTATCGTAACTGTATTCCATATAATTCATCAGGTTAAAGTGCAATTTACGGTGGAGCAAAGCCCGGCCGCTACCCTGATTAAAAAAGAGATTATAGGGAACATCGCCGAACAACCAACCGGCATCGACGCTATACATCCACTGACCTGTCGGGAACAACAGTTTATGTTTGTACTTTACAACCAGCCTGGCATAGGTCAGGTCGGTCGCATACGGAGTTATCTTTCCGGCCTCCGCTATCAGGTATACCACCGGCTTCTCGTTGGGAACATAGAGTCGGTCGAGGTGATCTTCGTAGGTTCGCTCGTACGACGAAAAGCGGGTTACCAGGGTAAGGGATTGATGCAGGTAGTCCGAATCCACACCCCGATCAGAGGAGAACGGGAGATATTCGTTTCCGAAATACCGGTTGGAACGGAAAAATAGCTTACTTTCCATATCATCGTTCCAGTCGTGCGAAAGCGATACCTGCCATTCCTTCCGTGCGTTGAGCCTGCGTTGAGTGGTAAAAGTAACCAACGAATTGGCTATATCAATATCGCCCGAAAGCAGGGGATTCTCTTTCACCATATAATCATTGTACTCGTAGTCGGTACGCCGGATATCATCGGTATAGGATGCCCTCACCACCGTTTTTCGCTCAAACGGAAGCTTAAATCCCGTATTCACCGAATAATAATGGCGCCTGGAGTGTAGTCCGTACCCCCAATACCCACCGACTTCAACATTCGGCATCAGGAGTTCGTTGGTACGCAATGGCAGGGTAAAGCGCAAGCCCTCCTCTTCAGTAAGCCGGGCAACCTGATACACCTTTCCCAGGTCAATTTTCCCGAATTTGGCATAGCCGGTAATGATGATGTCGGCTATCCAGCGAGCCGTCTTCATCAGCGGCATTTCGTTCAATTCGGCTATCTGCGACTCAATTTCTTCTTTCTTAAACGTAGTGCCAGCGAATCCGTCATTAGCCGGCAGCAGCATTTCGTCGGGCAGCGTATGTATACGTTTGTAGGTATATACTTCAGGAATTAGCTGTGCACTATCAACCTGCACAGCATACCTAATGGCAGTATGTACCAGCGTAGTTTGGGGAATCCATCTGCGCCCCTGATACCTAAATTGCTGACGAACCGAAAGCGCCTGTACGTAGTTAAGATTGGCTTGCCGGGGGAGTTCGACCGTTAGATCGGTCAATGCAAGCGTAGCCGAATCGATATACATCTCACCGTTGAAAGCGAGGTTTTTCGGATTTTTGGACCAGAACCGGAGGTAATACTGCTTGCCTGTAGGTCTGGCAACACTATCAACCAGGTAATAGCGGTAAAACGCGTTGCCCGACGAGGCGAGCGGACTGATAACTGACTTCCCGAACACCTGGATAGAATTGTGGTAGAAGTTAAAGTCGGAGCGGAGGTTACCGGCCAGCTTTTCCATGATTAGCTGTAGGTTTTCGGGACTTGCCGACGAAGTCCGTTCATGGATTATGTGCGGAGCATCGCCTTGTCGTGTAAGCTGTTCCTCAGCGATAAACAAGGGGATGAAATGGGTTGAATCCGTGTGCGATACCAAACCAGCAGTCCATTTTCTAAACCGTGAACGCACCGACTCACTACCGACTGGCATCAGCACCAGCTCCTCTTCTTTCGACCGGAAGGCTTGTTGCGAGTTGAAAACATCGTTCACACCGGCTGCTTCTCTTACTTTCTTCATTAATAAAGTAGCAGGATTAACCCCCGGGAATACGATTAACTCCTGTAGGGCAAGGATATCTTCGCGCAGTTGAACGTTCAGACTTACCGGTTCGCCGGGGCGAACAGTAGCGACATGCTTTTTGTAGCCTATACTCGAAAACACCACCTTACGTTCCCCACCGCTATGCTTTAACACATAGAAACCCTCCTCATCTGTCTGTGTGCCGTAACCGGTCCCTTCGAAATACACATTCACAGCAGGAATCGGTGATTTATCGAACGCATTGCGAACATAACCCACAACAATGGTCTCACTCTCCTGAGCAAAAGAGAGAGCAGGCATTAAAAACAGAAACAGGATAAGAAGGTATCTCATTTGCGTAGTAAAGGGTGAAAATCGAAAATTGTTTTTTTAAGGAAATGAATGTCTATGTGCGTATAAATCTCGGTCGTGGTGATGGATTCGTGCCCCAGCAAGAGCTGGATGGCCCGAAGGTTGGCACCGTTTTCCAACAAATGCGTAGCAAAAGAATGGCGCAGGGTGTGCGGACTCACCGATTTCCTGATTCCCGCTAGTTCGGCAAGCTGCTTTACAATCACAAAAATCATGGCTCTGGTTAATTTACTTCCCCTGCGGTTTAAAAAGATAAAATCTTCATGCCCTTTCTTTATAGCGAGTACATGCCGGTCGATGTACCATAACTTTAACTCTTTGAGGGTTTGTTCGGAGACAGGCACCAACCGCTGTTTGCTCCCTTTCCCTTCCACAAGAATATATCCTTCGTCGGCATTCAATCGTGAAAGCTGCAGGTTGATGAGCTCCGACACCCGCAATCCCGAGCCATATAGCATTTCAATAATCGCTTTATTACGCTGACCTTCAGGCTTCGAAAGATCGATGGCAGCTATCATTGCATCAATTTCGGCAACTGTCAGCACTTCAGGCAAATACAGACCGGTTTTGGGTGTACCTATCAACTCAGTGGGATCGTCGGCACGACGGTCGTTGTACAGCAGAAAACGATAGAACGACTTGATACCCGAAAGAATACGTGCCTGAGTGCGGGGATGGATACCCATCGAGCCGAGCTCCACCATAAAATCGCTGAGATGCTCCCTTTCAGCATGCTCAGGAGCAATATGAGCATCACTCAGGAATACAAAAAGCTTCTCCAGATCACTCTTATATGCTTGAATCGAGTTTTCTGACAGGCCTTTCTCAACCTTTAAATAGTACATGTATTCTTTAAAAACGGAGTTCATTCACTGCGAATATAGAAGATAAGGAAATAGCGACACAAAGATACAAAATATTATCCGCTCTAAAATTAAAGGCTTATCTATAGTGATTTTAACATGAAATGAATATCTTTGTAGAGCATTTTTGTACAACTATTATATGAAAAAAACGAAACACCTTCTTCTGGTTTTACTACTTGTTTCAACTGCTGCGTTGGCCTATGGCCCTACCGGGCACCGGACAGTTGCCTCCATTGCACAGGATGAGCTCTCGCATTGTGCCCGTAAGAAAATAGCTAAACTACTGGGCGCAAACGGTATGATTTACTATTCGACCTGGGCCGATGAGGTGCGTAGCGACGCTGCCTATAATTATAGTTCTCCCTGGCATTACCAGAATCTGAGCGAGAATATGTCGCCTGAAAGTATCGAATATCTTTGGGAAAACCCCACTTCCGAAGGCGAGCATTTATTTTATGCTATTCAGGAGATGATGGACAGACTAAAGAAAAACAAGAAAGATGTAGAGGCTTTACGTTTTCTTATCCATTTCACCGGTGATCTTTATCAGCCTATGCATTTAGGGCGTAAAGAAGATCGTGGTGGCAATCAGGTTGGCTTTACCTGGTTCGGTACTCAAACAAACATCCATTCGTTGTGGGATGGCTACCTTATTGATCACCACAAGATGTCGTTTACCGAATTGACTACCTATTTAAAGGACCGGTATTCAGGTGAAAAAAAGAGCTTAAAAAAGAATTCACTAACCGACGACTTAAAAAGTTCGTATCTGATTTGCAGGCGAATCTATTCGTACGACAACACCGATAGAAATAACTACCTGTATTTTTACCGCTTCGGTGATGACCTGAACCTGCAACTATACAAAGCAGGTTTACGACTGGCTCAATTCCTGGAATCGATTTACTAAGAACATTATTTATACTACAGGCGTTTTCGTCTTTACTAACTCAACTCAAAATGAAACAATTCATCCTGCTTATAGTATTTACTTTCACAGTGACAACCGGAGCACTGGCACAAGGTATTCAGTTTTTAAACGATACGGTTTTCGAAAATGTACTTGCAAAAGCGAAAGCGGAGAACAAACTGGTGTTTATGGATTGCTATGCGGTGTGGTGTGGCCCTTGTAAATACATGGACGCTAACATCTTCCCCGACGAAGCACTGGGAGCATTTCACAATGCCAACTTCATCAATGTGAAGTACGACATGGAACAACCCTATGGTATGAAAATAAGATCAGCATACGGAATAAAAGCATATCCCTCTTTTCTTTACCTGGATGGTGATGGCGAGGTAGTTCACCGCGTAGTAGGATCTGTTGAGAAACCGGAAGATTTTCTGGCAATCAGCAAACTGGCAACCGATCCGGAGAAAAACTTCAGAGCAGTGAATACTAACATTCTTCTCGGCGACCGCAGGGCAACAACCATCCGGAATTACCTGGATATGAATTATGGTGCTTCCAACACCGATACGCTGATTAACGAGCATTTTAGTCTTATACCCGAAACACAGAAACTAAGCAAAGCTACCTGGGAACTGATGAAGGAATATGGCACCGCTGTTTCAGGAGCAGCTTTCAACTATTACCTCAACAACAAGGCTGCCTATCTCGGAGCATTTGGTAAAGAGGAGGTTGATGAGTACCTGTACAGTGTATTAAGCGACACCTACCGTAAATCGCCGGCAACTTACGAAAGTCTGAAATCACATGATGAGCAGGTATTTGCCAACCATCAACGGGAAATGAACTTCCGAAAAGCACATTCAGCCTTTTCGAGGGATAAAGCTAACAAACAACTTTGGAGTGACTATATTCTGGCTTCTGAAGTGTTTATTAATCAGAACAATCCTCAGCCCGGTTTTGTAACCAGCATAGCGCGTACTATTTTATCCAATTACGCTACCTTTAAAGATAAAGCATCTCTGAACAAAGCGTTACTGTGGGTATCGAACGCACGAAAGAATTTCCCCGATCAAAAGGAGCTGAATACCCTATCAGAAGAATTGATGAAGGCAACCGGCAAAAAGAAATAGATGCATACAGTATTTACATCATCCAGCAAAATGAACGATCTCATCAGGGAGGATGCCTCTCTGCTGCTTACTATTACCCGATTCGGACTGGCTTTAGGTTTCGGGGATAAGACTGTTCATGAAGTGTGCCGCGAGAAGGGAGTTGATGTAGCTACTTTTCTTGCCGTAGTCAATTACATCTACAGCGACTTTAAGAGTAACCCGGCACAAAACGGGACTATCTCGATAAGCGACCTGATTACCTATCTTAAAAATGCTCACAGTTTCTTCCTTGATTTCAAATTACCCCTGATTCGCAAAAAGCTGATCGAGGCCATCGATGATTCGATGAGTGAAGATCCGTATAAAAATATGATCCTGAAGTTTTTTGATGAATACGAGCAGGAGGTAAGAAAACATATGGATTATGAAAACGAAACTGTTTTCCCCTATGTACTCCAGCTTTGCGAAGGATCAAAGAACCCCGAATATAATATTGCTATCTTTGAGCAGAATCACGAAAACATCGAATCAAAATTATCCGATCTGCGAAATATCCTTGTTAAGTATTTCCCGTCGCAACAACCGAATTTTCTGCTTAACGAGGTACTGTTCGACTTATCCGATTGCGAACTCGACCTCGACCGGCATACAAAGGTGGAAGATCATCTGTTCGTACCAATGACCGAACGACTGGAAAAGAAACATACAATGGTACGTCAGGAGATAGTTGCTCCCGAAAAAAATGAGAGTCTTACTGATCGCGAAATTGAGATTCTTACCTGCGTTGTAAAAGGGATGACCAATAAAGAGATTGCCCAGCAACTGTTTGTATCTACCCATACTGTAATTTCGCACCGTCGGAACATTACCCGGAAGCTGGAGATACATAGTACGGCCGGACTTACCATTTATGCTATCGTAAATAAATTAATTTCTATAGATGATATAAAAGCTGTAATAGAATAAGCACAAAGACCACTACCACCTTATGTCCCGAAAACACTTAAACACATGGATATTTTACCTGCTGATGATCGTATCGTTCGTACTACTCACCTATGTGCTCTTTAACAAGGCAGACCGGTTTGAAGTGTACGAACAACATGTAAGCAGCATAGAAGCACCACCCTTAAGTGATTTGGATTCCTTCAAACTCTCTGTCCACCACAACCTTGCCGAACCACTTGGAATGTTGCTCCTGCAGATCATTGCAATATTAATAGTATCGCGAATAGTAAGTTGGTTCTTTGCAAAAATTGGTCAGCCCACCGTAATCGGTGAAATACTGGCCGGTATCCTCCTCGGTCCTTCCTTATTAGGCTATTTTTACCCCGAAACCTATCAGTTCTTATTTGCTGCCGAAACGCTCGACAACCTCTACATTCTTAGTCAGGTGGGATTGGTGCTGTTCATGTTTGTAATCGGTATGGAGCTCAACCTTGGTATGTTGCGTAACAAGATGGGATCCACCTATGTTATCAGCCATGCCAGCATAATAATTCCTTACTTCCTTGGAATGCTGTTCGCCTACTATGTATTCGAAGAATTTGCAGCGGGACAGACCGACTTTTTATCATTTGCCCTTTTCATCGGTATTTCTATGAGTATAACAGCCTTCCCGGTGTTGGCACGTATTGTCCAGGAAAAGGGTTTAAGTAAAACACATTTGGGGAGTGTATCGATTATGGCTGCGGCCTTTAACGATGTTACAGCCTGGTGTCTTCTCGCAGCTGTTATTGCCATTGCTAAAACCGGCAGTTTTGTAAGCTCACTCTACACGATAGGCATATCGATTGTATACGTGGTATTTATGTTCTATGTAATCCGGCCTTTTATGAAAAAGATCGGTTCGATATACAGCAACAGTGAAGTGCTGAATAAGAACTTCGTTGCCTTTTTATTTCTGTTACTCACACTGTCGGCTTTCGCAACCCATGCCATTGGTATCCATGCTTTATTCGGAGCTTTTCTGGTAGGTGTAATTATGCCCGAACTTCCCACCTTCAGAAAGCTTATTATTGAAAAACTGGAGGATGTTTCGCTTTCACTCCTGCTACCGCTCTTCTTTGTATATACAGGTTTGCGTACAGAAATAGGACTATTAAACACTCCGCACCTTTGGAGCATAACTGCCTTGTTAATTGGGTTTGCGGTGGTTGGAAAGTTTGCAGGTAGTGCAATAGCAGCACGCATTACCGGCGAAAACTGGAGAGATAGTCTTTCGATGGGAGCTCTTATGAACACACGCGGCCTGATGGAAATAGTGGTGCTTAACATCGGTTATGAGATGGGGATTTTACCTAAAACCATCTTTGTTATGCTGGTGTTGATGGCCATAGTAACCACCTTTATGACCACCCCCTTACTTGCTCTTATCCAAAAGATATTCCCTCAGAAACAAATTCAGGAAGAATATAAAAGGCAACAGGCACGTGGTGTATTCAAAGCCCTCATTGCATTGGGTAACCCCGAAAACGGTAAAGCCCTGTTGAACGTTGCCCGCTATACCCTCGACGGAGCTAAAAATATCCTGTCTGTTACAGCTCTTCACATCACTCCCGGTTCATATACTAATCCAATTTATGGAGAGGATTTCGCAGAAGAGAGTTTTAAAAACATCTTATCGGAAGCTGAAAGATTGAAGTTGGAAATAACAACAGAACATAAATTTTCAGATATAGTTGAACAGGACTTAATCCGAACCGTAAACTCTGAAAATTATGATTTTCTGCTGGTTGGTGCCGGTGTGTCACTTTCCGGAATCAGCTTTGAGAAAAAGAATCCATTTCTGAGCAAATTCGGATTTTTATCTACCATCCTTTCAAAGGTTAACAGCTCTTCAAAGGAGATTTTCTATCCCGGTTCGCTCATAAAGGACAAGACCAAGTATTTTGTAGAACATAGCAAGTGCAGTGTCGGAATCTTTATAAATCGTAATTTTGAATCTGTACAGCAAGTGTTGGTGCTTATTCAGGATGTAAACGACGACTTTTTAATACGCTATGCGCATCGTTTACTCAAAAACAATCCGGCCATACAGCTAACCATTCAGGATGAAGAAAAACTAATACAGTCGACAACTGCATTCCAATCGTCGTTTCGCAACCTTATCGGCAACTTCCCGAATTCAGTCAGGATCGTTCGTACTGCACGCAATAACTACAATCACTTTGGCCGTTTCAGCCTGATGCTGGTGAGTTACCTATCCTGGAACCAACTAACTCAGAGAAACAGCTCTAAACTGGAGAATATTCCTTCGACCCTGATCATCAACAAAAAAGAAAGCCGTTTCTCTTCTTCCGGGCATTCAGGAAGTAGTGAAGTCGCCAATTTGAAGGACGAAACCCATTAAGCTGAACATTAACTTTATTTAATAGAATATAATTCCATTCTTTCTTTCTATTATCTAACTGTATATGTGTACATTATAAAATATAACATCGTCCCGTGTCCGCACACGAGTACCATTGGATTTTACAATGCCATATTTTATAGTACATTTGCATCACGGTAGACTGTGTGCGTACACGGCTAACGGTAAAAACTCCAACTTACGATGCAAAACAACAATCACAAACCACGGATAAAAGATATTGCCCGCATGGCCGGGGTATCGGAAGGTACAGTCGACCGCGTGCTACACAATCGTGGTGAAGTGTCAGACAAAAGCAAGAGTGCCGTTATGCAGGTATTGGAAGAAATTAACTACTCCCCTAATCTTCTGGCCCGTTCACTAGCCTCAAAAAAGAATTATACCTTCATCTGTCTGATTCCGTCGTTTCAGCCGGGTGATTACTGGGAATTTGTTGAGAATGCATTCCGACAAGCGGGAAAGGATTTTCTGCATTATAATATTCACCTCGATATCCGTTATTTCAATCAATTTGAGGTAGATTCATTTTCGGAGCTTTCAGAGGAGGTAATCAAGCTGGAGCCTGATGCGATTATTATTGCTCCCATCTTCCGGGAAGAAACTCTTGAATTCACAACCCGACTTCTAAAATCAGATATTGCTTTTTCGTTGATTGATTCAATTATAGAAGAGGCATCCTATACTACTTACTACGGTCAGAATTCATTTCAAAGCGGTTACGTGGCTGCTAAGCTACTGCTTAATGATCTTCCACAGAAAAGCAGGGTGTTGATTCTTCGAACCAAACGCCAGGGATCGATCTCTAATCAGACTAAATACCGTTTTGAGGGTTTCATGAACTATGTGAATGAGCATCCTGATAATTCGAAGGAACTGGTTCATATTGAAATCAGCGATAAAGACGATAAAGCAAACTTTCGAATTATTGAGGAGGTTTTTAAACAGTATAACGATATAAATGCTGCTATAACGTTTAATTCGAAGGTATACCGATTGGCCAATTATCTGAAACAACTGGGGCAGACTTCTATCCGGTTAATCGGTTACGACTTACTCGACAAAAATGTGGAGTATCTTAAAAAGGATGTTATATCGTACCTGATAGCTCAGAGTCCGGGTAAGCAGGCATATTATACTGTCAGGGATTTATGCAATAAATTAATCCTTAAAAAGGAAGTTCAGCAGACCAACTTCGTACCGATCGACATTTTATTAAAAGAGAATATTATTGACTATATAAACTTCAGAGAAAATTATTAATTACTTTAAATTTGACATATTATGAAACTAGGAAAGATTAGTATTGGAATGGGCGACCGATTCGCTCATCAGGGTGTAGCTCAATTACGTGCAATTGTAAAAGCAAACAAAGCCGGAATGGACATCAGTCCGGTGTGGAATAAATCAAATCGTGAACATATCTATGTTCATTCTCATCCGGCCGATGTGCGCAAAGAAGCTGATCATGCTGTTGCCACCCTGGACTTCAAGGGTAAATACTTCGTCGATGCCGACCATATCAACTTATCTACAGTGGCTCCTTTTGTTGAAACGGCCGACTTCTTCACACTCGACGTGGCTGCTTTCATCGGCAAACCGAGTCCCGATGCTGAAGTACAGAAATTTGTAGATTCTTGCTCTGCTTATATGGGAGACCTCGTAATTCCGGGCATTCAAAAACCAATCAAAGTTACCCGCGAACTTCTTGTTGAGATTGCTTCAAAGTTCTTAGCAGCTACTCAACAAGCTTCTGAGATTTATCAGTACCTGGTAGAAAAGAAGGGGAAAGGTCAGTTTATTACCGAAGTATCCATGGACGAAGTAGAACATCCGCAAACTCCGGTTTACTTGTTCTTCATTCTTAAAATGCTTGCCGATAAGGGAGTACCTGCTCAGACTATTGCACCTAAATTTACAGGTCGCTTTAATAAGGGTGTAGATTATCGTGGTGATCTGGATCAGTTTGCCCGCGAGTTTGAAGAAGATATTCTGGTAATAGATTATGCTGTAAAGCAATTTGGCCTTCCGGAAGAATTGAAACTAAGCGTTCACTCCGGAAGTGATAAGTTCTCCATTTACCCGATTATGGCGGCTGTTATTAAAAAATATGATAAGGGTCTGCACCTGAAGACTGCCGGTACCACCTGGCTGGAAGAGGTAATCGGACTTGCACTGGCAGGAGGCGATGGACTGGAAATGGCAAAAGCAATTTATGCTGACTCCTTCAATCGTCGTGAAGAACTCTGTGCTCCTTATGCCGATGTTATTGATATTGATCCTGCACGTTTACCTTCCGTTGAGGAAGTTAATTCATGGAGCGGAGAGAAACTGGCAAATACACTTCGTCATATTCCGGGTCATCCTGATTACAACGCCGACTTCCGTCAGCTTGTACATGTGGCCTATAAAGTGGCTGCTGAAAAGGGAGATGCTTACTATGCCATGTTGAAGAAATACAGCGATGTAATTGGTGAATGCGTTGAAGAAAACATCTATGAACGCCACCTGAAACGCTTATTAAACATTTAAAATACTGAAGGATGAGAAACTTATTTGATATAAAAGACCAGGTTATAGTCCTAACCGGCGGCACCGGGGTATTGGGCAGCTGTATGGCTGAATACCTTGCCGAACAAGGGGCTAAAGTAGTGGTATTGGCACGAAATAAAGAAAAGGGTGATGCCCTGGTAAACGGTATTCGTGCTAAAGGCCAGGAAGCAATGTTCCTGGTTACCGACGTGAACGATAAAGCAGTATTGGAGAAAAACGCCGAAGATATCGTGGCCAACTACGGCAGAATCGATGTTCTTGTAAATGGTGCAGGCGGAAATATGCCTGGTGCAACTATTGGTCCTGATAAGACATTATTCGACTTGAATATTGATGATTTTAAAAAAGTAGTTGATCTGAACTTATTCGGAACCATTATTCCTACTATGGTCTTTGCTAAGGTAATGACACAACATAAAAAGGGAAACATCATTAATATTTCCTCTGAAGCTGCACTTCGTCCGCTTACCAGGGTTGCCGGCTATGGTGCGGCTAAAGCAGCAGTAACTAACTTTACAAAGTACCTTGCCATTGAGTTGGCAACTAAATTCGGAGAAGACTTCCGGGTAAATGCATTTGCACCGGGATTCTTTATCTCAGAACAAAACCGTGCTTTACTAACCAATCCTGATGGATCGCTTACGGCACGCGGACAGTCGATCATTGCTCATACTCCATTCGGCCGCTTTGGAGAGCCGGAAGAACTGCTGGGAACACTTCACTGGTTAGCCAGTGATGCTTCAAAGTTTGTAACCGGCACACTGACCGTAATCGACGGAGGATTTGATGTATTCAGCATTTAATTCACAAAAAACAATATGAGTATCACATTAAAAGAAAACTGCAAGTACAATCTACTGGTTGCCAGTAGTATGGGAGTTCGTATTACGCCATTGAACGGGCAGCCTGTTCACACAAGTAAAACGTTTGAAATGCAGGCTACCAGTGCGGAGACAAATGTTGCTAACATAGCTTCGTCTCTGGGCATGTCGGTGAAGGTGCTAACCACCTTTGTTAAAGATAGCCCTATTGCTCAATTCATTAAAAACGAACTTCGGAGTCGTAATATTGCTTACGAAGGACCGGAAATGGCACAGTCCGACCCCTGGGGTTACCGTCATCAGTTCAACATTGCCGACAGTGGCTTCGGGACCCGCGGACCAAGAGTTCAGAACGATCGTGCCGGAGAAGTAGGACGCACCCTTAACGTAAAGGATTTTGACCTGGATCGAATCTTTGTACAGGAAGGGGTACAGATACTTCACCTTTCCGGTCTGATTGCTGCTTTGTCGGAAGAAACCAGCCAGTTCTGTCTGGAACTTGCCCGTTTTGCACGCAATACCGGAACGCGCATTTCATTCGACCTCAACTACCGTGCTTCGTTCTGGAAGGGTAGAGAAAAAGAACTACGGGCGGTATTTACCGAAATAGCTTCTGTTTCGGATATCCTGATTGGTAATGAAGAAGATTTTCAGCTTTGCCTGGGTATCGAAGGACCGGAAGCCGGAGGAAAAGGGATAGAAGCGGAGATTGAAGGATTCAAAGGAATGATAGGCCGCGTTAAGGCTGCTTTCCCGAATGCTTCGGTATATGCGACTACACTGCGTCAGGTTATCAGTGCCAACGAACATCTTTGGGGAGCTATCCTGCTTGACGAAAACGACTGGCAGGTAATATTACCCCGTAAGATTAACGTACTCGACCGTATTGGTGGTGGTGACGGATATGTGGGTGGCATGCTTTACGCTATCCTGAAAGGCTGGGAATCTGAAAAATGGCCTCAGTTTGGATGGGCTACCGGAGCATTGGCTACTACTATGCTCACCGACTATGCTTCACCTGCTGATGAAGACCAGGTGTGGAGTATATGGGGTGGGAATGCGCGTGTTAAACGTTAAGAACTACTACAATGATGTATTTTGAAAAGGGAGGTGCCGGGCTGGAGCTTGGCTCCTCCGATTTAAAGGAAGGTCTTTTTACCGCGTTGGAGAAATTAGGTAAACGCCATAAGGTTCTTGCCATTCCTCCTGATTATACGCGACTTCCAAGTCGGGCCGGTGAATTGACGGAACTATGCTGGAACTACTACGGAGAGGCTCTTACCGACGTACTTCCTGCACTGGGAACGCATAGTCCGATGACTGCCCCGCAGATTGAGCACATGTTTGGTGCTATGCCCTCATCACTGATCCGGGAGCATGATTGGCGCAATGATGTGGTAACACTGGGTACAGTTCCGGCTGAGTTTGTTAAGGAAGTATCGGAAGGTGCAGTTGACTTTCCATGGCCTGCCCAGGTAAATAAATTACTGAGAGATGGTGGTTTTGATCTTATTCTTTCAATAGGACAGGTTGTGCCTCACGAAGTAGTGGGCATGGCTAATTACAACAAAAACATCTTTGTAGGTACCGGAGGATCGGAAGGAATTAATAAAAGTCATTTTATTGGAGCAGCTTATGGCATGGAACGCATGATGGGTCATGCCGACACTCCCGTACGCAGAGTATTTAACTATGCTTCCGATAATTTTGCCAACCATCTTCCGATCGTTTATGTACAGACTGTCGTGGGACTTGACAAGACCGACGGCAAGGTGAAAACACGCGGTTTGTTTATAGGCGACGACTTTGAGGTATTTGACAAGGCAGCGCGACTGGCACTGGAAGTAAACTTTGAGATGCTCGATCGTCCGCTTAAAAAAGTGGTAGTTTACCTCGATCCTACCGAATTTAAAAGCACCTGGCTGGGTAATAAATCAATCTACAGAACCAGAATGGCTATCGACGATGAAGGAGAACTAATCGTTCTTGCACCGGCATTAAAGGAATTTGGAGAAGATAAGGAAATAGACCGCCTCATCCGCAAATACGGCTATTTCGGAACACCTTTCACCCTGAAAGCGTGCGACGAAAACGAGGAGCTCCGTCAGAACCTCGGTGCAGCGGCACACCTTATACATGGTTCAACGGAAGGTAGGTTCTCCGTTACCTATTGCCCGGGTAAAAAAGAAGGAAACCTTAGTCGCGAAGAAATTGAAAGTGTGGGCTTCAAGTGGGCCGACTACGATGAGGTAGTGGGTAGTTACAACCCTGATGAATTAAAAGACGGCTTTAACATCCTTCCAGATGGTGAAGAAATATTCTATATATCGAATCCTGCACTGGGCTTATGGGCTTACAGGGAACGTTTTAAGTACTGATAAACAATGAAAATCGTAATTGACGATAAAATCCCATACATCCGTGGCGCTTTTGAACCCTATGCGGATGTACTCTACTTGTCGGGACCTGCCACAACTGCTTCAGTAGTAAAAGATGCAGCTGCCATAGTTACCCGGACACGTACCAATTGCAATAAAGAATTACTCGACGGTTCGTCGGTTAAAATTATTGCAACTGCTACTATTGGTTTTGATCATATCGATACTGACTACTGTGAAAGAAATGGTATCAGATGGACAAATGCACCCGGTTGTAATTCAAAATCTGTTGAACAGTACATTGCCTCCGTTCTGATGGTATGGGCTGAAAAACAAGAACGAAAACTAAGCGATAGCTGTATTGGGATAATTGGGGTTGGCAATGTAGGAAGCAAGGTAGCACGAATTAGTGAGTTGTTGGGCATGAAGGTTCTGCTGAACGACCCTCCCCGGGCCCGCAGGGAGCAATCAGGTGACTTTGTCGATATTTCGGTAATACAGCAGGAAGCAGATATTATCACGTTGCATGTGCCGTTGGAAACAGCAGGAGAAGACCCTACCTATCATCTTATTAATCCTTTGTTCGTGAATGGGTTAAAGAAGCAAGCACTATTAATAAATTCGTGTCGGGGCGAGGTTACTGATACCAGCGCGGTAAAACTGGCTGTACAAGCCGGGCAGATTGCCGGCTTTGTAGCAGATTGCTGGGAGAATGAACCTGATATCGACAGAGAATTAATGGAGATGTGTTTTCTGGCAACTCCTCATATTGCCGGATACTCAAAAGATGGCAAAGCAACAGGAACGCGTATGAGCGTACAGTCGATCAGCCGCTTTCTGGGTATGGAACTTAATAATTGGGAACCTGCAGGTATAGAGCCTCCTTTAAAACCGGTACTCCACATCAATGGAAAGGGATTATCTGATCAGGAGATTGTTGCCAGGGCAATTTTGCATAGTTATGATATCCGCGATGACGATACTGCTTTCCGCAGTAAACCGGAAGCATTTGAACAGCTACGGGGTGATTATCCTGTGAGAAGAGAATTTCCGGCATATACCATTAAAGCAGAAAATATTCCGCCATCGGTGCTGAACATTTTGAGTCAGTTAGGCTTTAGAATTGATGGAGTACACTAAAACAACTAAATTTGCAATTAAAAATAACAATAGAAATCGTATGAAGCAAAAAGCAGACATTGGCCTGATTGGTTTGGCCGTAATGGGGGAAAACCTCGTTCTGAACATGGAGAGCAAAGGTTTCACTGTGGGTGTATACAACCGTACAGTTGAAAAAGTTGACCAGTTTTTGGCTGGCCGCGGTAAAGGTAAAAACTTTATCGGTGCACATTCTATAAAGGAATTGTGCGACTCACTTGAAAAGCCCCGTAAAGTAATGATGCTGGTAAAGGCAGGAAAACCGGTTGATGACTTTATCGAACAAATTATTCCTCACCTCGAAGAAGGTGATATCATTATTGACGGTGGTAACTCTCATTTCCCCGATACCATTCGTCGTACTAAGTACGTGGAAAGTAAAGGATTATTGTACATAGGTACAGGAGTTTCCGGTGGTGAAGAAGGTGCTTTACTTGGTCCTTCCATGATGCCCGGAGGATCACCTGCAGCATGGCCTGCAGTGAAGGAAATCTTCCAGGCTGTTGCAGCAAAAGTAGAAGACAATGTACCTTGTTGCGACTGGGTAGGCGAAGATGGTGCCGGTCATTTCGTAAAAATGGTACACAACGGTATTGAATATGGTGATATGCAAATCATCAACGAATCGTATCAGTTGATGAAGGATCTGCTGGGTATGAATGCCGACGAGATGCACGAAGTGTTTAAGGAATGGAATAAGGGTGACCTGGATTCGTACTTAATTGAGATTACCCGCGATATTCTTGCTTATAAGGATACCGACGGGGAGGCTTTGGTTGAGAAGATTCTCGATACTGCAGGCCAGAAAGGTACGGGTAAATGGACAGGTATAGTAGCACTCGACCTGGGTATTCCCCTTACCCTAATTGGCGAGTCGGTATTTGCCCGTTGTTTGTCGGCCCAGAAAGACATTCGCGTAAAAGCATCGAAAGTAATCAGCGGACCGAAAGTTAACTTTACAGGCGAAAAGAAACAAATGATTGACGACTTGAAAGATGCCTTGTTTGGTGCCAAAATTATTTCGTATGCTCAGGGTTATAACCTGATGATGGAAGCTGCTAAAGAATACAGCTGGAATCTGAACTACGGAGGTATTGCTCTTATGTGGCGTGGTGGCTGTATCATTCGCTCTGCGTTCTTAGGTGATATTAAAAAGGCTTTCGACAAGAACCCCGGATTAGAAAACCTGCTACTGGATCCTTACTTCAAGGAAAAAGTGGAAAAGGCACAGGCAGGATGGCGTCGTGTATGTGCAGCAGCACTTAGCAACGGGATTCCGGTTCCGGCACTTACTTCGGCTCTCTGCTACTTCGACGGATTACGCAGCGAACGACTGCCGGCTAACCTGCTTCAGGCTCAGCGCGACTACTTTGGAGCTCATACCTACGAACGAATCGATCGTCCGCGTGGTCAGTTCTTCCACACTAACTGGACTGGTCGTGGTGGTGATACTGCTTCAACAACCTATGAAGTATAAGCTCTAAGAATACCTTATATATACAGAAGTGCCCTGATAGTTAATTCTATCAGGGCACTTTGTATTTGAAAATAATTATTGCTGTTGAACAGGCGGAGTGGGTGTCACACCGGGAACTATCTGCCTGGCAGCTCCTTGTTCAGTTGCAGCAGGTTCTTCTGCCGGATCGGGTGGAGTGCCTGATTCGGGTAGGGTATCCTGAGGTGGTGAGTCGCTCCCGATAGCTGGTTGTGACCTAAAAACAATGGAGTTACGCTCTCCCTTTGGAAACCTGAAAAACACTTCCTCTTTTGAGAATGGTCGCAGGTTTTCAGCCCAATAAAACAGTTCGAGCCTTGATTTCTCCTCAGTAACCAGGTGTAAAGGAGTAAAGATTCCGGAAGATGCAGAGGTAAGTACAATCCGCTCAATCTTCTTATCCTTGAAATGCATCACTACCTTACTGCTTTCGGTACGGTTTGCACCAAGAAGCGTACTGTCGGCATCTTCACGGGCAAAATAAACCGTTTCAGCATTCCCGTTTACTTCAACCAGTTTTAGCTGACTACTATCCATGTAGGCTATAATATCTTTTCCGGTTATCTGATTAAAATGCACCGAATCGACCATCTCGACCACGATACAGTTCTCTTCCATATTAACTGTATCTACATTCTTGTTTTTGGTGTTTACCGCAATTTTTCTGGCCGACATTTGCTGGTTTTCCTGCCAGAGTATAGGATCGTAATACAGGGTCATCACCGAATCCTTACCATCGTAAAACAGAGAATCCGACAGTCCCTGAATATCTTCACGGTAGAAACGAACGTTGTACCAGGCTTTCGCATGATTGTTCAAACTATCATCCTTGAATGTCTGCAGCGTGTCGGCATGAATGTACATTGTTTTCAGACTATCCGACCAGTCGACCAATAATGCCGAGTCGGTCGCAATCCCCAGTTCGGTAGCCTCACTATAGTACACATAATTTCCATTCAAAGTCGATTTCTGAACCGTGTCGTTCAATACCACTTTCCCGAAGGACTCACCGTAACCTGTTTTCTTATCGTAGAAAATTGTATCGCCGGTAATGGATTTTCCTTCATTGTTGACAACCACGGAGCGATTAAGGAGCATAGAGCGCTCGGTATCGGTATTGTACCAACCTTTATTTGTATAGATATCTGTTTCGTTATCGTATATAATATGTGTATCGCCCACCATATCGGCTATATGCGTATGCGTATTATACTTCAGGGTGTCGGAGTTCATAACGAAATTTTCATTCACCAGCTTAACATCATTGCTGAACAGGGCATCATCACTTCTGGTTGAGTACTGGCCCCATACAGAAGTTAAGGTATTCTCGGGATCGACAACTTTTCCGCCTGTAAAGTAGTAAGCCAACTCTGTATTACGATCGTAGTTCAGACTATCAGTAGTCAGTGTTGTCTTACGATTTTCCAATCGCACATTGCCGCGTAATCGGGCTAATTTAGTATTTCCATCGTAATACAACCGGTCACCGTAGGCAAACACTGTATCGCCCTGGTTGATTACAACCCGGCTAAATGCATCCAGCGAGTTAACTTCCTGGTAAAAGTAAGCACTATCACAGGATAAGGTAGCATTATCATGGCGGAAACGCACATTCCCTTTTGCAATTTGGATATCGGGGCGCAACATCTCATCAAAAGACAAAAGATCGGCGTTCTCCATGATTATGATGCGTGCATTAGGCTGATCATACGGACTCCGGATAGGAGCAACCGGCTGAGGAGTCGGGATCGGCTTAACAGTCCGTGTAGCCCGCGAAGGAGCAGGCTTTGGAGGAGCTGGTTTCATACTCTCCAGCACCTCTTCCCGAAGTTTCCGGTGACGAATCTGCGAGGATACATCAGCAACATACCCCACTGTTAGCAGCACTACGAATGCTGAACTTAATAAACCTTTATAGTTCATTCCTGATCGCACCTTATTTTATCCAGCCCGGAAATTCGAATTCGCAGTTGGTCCATTCAGGATCAATGCTTATATAGGTTTCCTTCTGTTTTTTAGAAATCCAGCTTTTAAGGAACTTTCCTTTTTCAGTCTCTTCGTAAAAGTTTTTAAGCAACTGATAATCATCTGTAAGGTTGGCTTTGTGTGTTTCAACCTTAGACTTCAGTTTTACCAATGCAACTACTTCCTTGTTCGACTGAGGATCGATCATCGTAAACGGTTCTGAAAGCTCTCCTACCTTCATAGAATATACTATTTTGGAGATTTCCTGAGGAAGATCCTTGTATTCAAACTTTGAAGTACCTGTGTTCGGATTGAGCATCAGACCGGCATTCATAGCAGTATTCTTGTCCTGGGAAAAATAAATAACCCCTTGTTCGAAAGTCATCTTCTCAGTTCTGATTTGATTGGCAATGGAATCGAGTTGCTTGATGGCCTTATCGGTATCGGCTATCGATACTTTAGGTTTCAGCAAAATATGCCTGCAATTAATCCTGTCACCGCGTTTCTCAATTAACTGAATAATATGAAAGCCGTATTCTGTTTCAACAATTCGAGATACACGTTCCGGATCGGAAAGGTTAAACGCCACATTAGCAAACTCGGGCACATAATTTCCTTTCCCTCTAAAGCCTAATTCACCACCACGCTTTGCACTTTCAGGGTCTTCAGAATATAAGCGGGCCAACACCGAGAAATCGGTAGTTCCGCTGTGAACACGTTCGGTGAAGGAGCGCAGTCTTTCTTTTACAGCTTCTATTTCCTCTTCGGGAATAGGGGGTTGGAAACTGATAATCTGAAGTTCAACCTGGGCAGGTACTGTCGGGATACTATCGTCGGCCAGGGTTCTGTAAAAACGACGTACATCTGCGGGGGTAGATTTTATATGTTCAACCAGCTTCTGCTGCATTTGCTGAATAATCTGGTTGTTGCGAAGCATCTCGCGGGTCTCCTCCCGGATAGCAACGATATTCTTTCCGAAATACTCTTCGAGTTTTTCACGCGAACCAATCTGAGTAACAAAATAGTTCATTTGCATTTCAACATTATTCATCACCATACTCTCGTTTGGTTCGATACTGTCGAGCTGAGCCTGGTGTAAATAGAGTTTTTGAATGGCAATTCGTTCAGGGATTACACAATAGGGATCGCCTTCGATGGGGGTCCCTTCATATTGAGCACGAAGTCGTTGTTGCTCCACTTCCGATCGAAGTATGGCCTCATCACCAACAATCCAGATTACCTCATCAATAATTCCTTGTTGAGCCATTAGCGACGAAAGAGAAAAAAGCAATACAAAACAACTGATTATTCTGTTGTACATAGTTTTATTCATTGAAAAAAGTAATGGTTCCGTTAGTAACGGCATCGTTGTATAATTCTTCTTCAAACCGGGATACAAATTCGGATTTAAGCTTATTCTGTATAATCTCCGCAATTCGTGTTCGGGCTATTTCATAGGGTTCTGTTTCCCCTTGTTTTCTTACTTCCCGGATATGAAGTAAATAATGTCGGGCAGAATCACTTACTTCTATAAATGTCCCTTTAAAATCATCGGGTTGCACCGGAATCTTCTTTTGCAATTCGCTGTATGGCATCCAGCTGTCGAAGAAGTATTGATAACTTAGCGCATTCTTCATGCTATACTTCTCGATCTTCTCCAACGATTTCTCATTCCCTGACCGCACCCATATCCTCACATCCGACATGGTAGGTGCCCCTTTGGGTACTACAAGCAACAGTCCTTTCAGGTAAGGTTCGCGCACTATAAACTGATCGTTATACTGATCGTAAAACCGGCGAACTTCGTCTTCCGACACTTCGTTGGATAAGCGTTGCTGAATCAGTTTCTGCTGGTATTGATGGATAGTAAGTGCTTTGCGGTAATCTTCCAGTAATTGGTCAATTGCAGCTTTATCATCAACATTTCGCTTTGCATTTTCATACAACAGAATATCGGTAGCCCATTTACGAATATAGCCTTCGGCTGTCTGCAAACTGTCAGCAGTGGAAACGTTTGGAGGAATAATAGCCTCAACCTGGTCACGGTACAAAAATTTACCCTCCACTTCCAGTAGAGCTACCCGGTCGTTTTCCTGTACAGCTGGTGTGCAGGAGAGAACTAAAAAACCGGTAAAAAGGAAGCAGAAAAATTTAGAGTACATCCGGTAAGACTATCTTATTTAATTTTTTTTGATGGTCGAAAGCACCTTTTGATTGATTCTAACCGGGTACTTCGCACGTAATGTTTTAACCCATTCCTTTTCAAGGTATTCCTGATAATCGGCAGTTACCAAACCACGCACATCAGTGTATTCTTCAGGACCGTTAGTTAAATTCTTACCCGGCACGCAAACGAAAGGATATGCGTTATCAAGTTCCGGTTGAGACCCGGTTTTGAATCCATAATAATCGACCCATTTATTATCTCCCTGTACAAATAATCCCTTTTCAACTTTCACATTTACAACAGAGTCGTTGAGTTGACGAATGTATTTGTCGATAGAATCAGCAGGCTGTGAAGCAATAATTTGTTTTACCTTAGTAAGTACTTCCTCCGAATTACACTGCAGCACTCTACCCTTGAAATGAGGTTTGTCCCATGCATACTTCGTTTTGTTTTGTTCAAAAAATGCAGCTAAGCCTTCGGTGTCGCGCGAAGCTTTTTCCCACACCTCGTTGTTACTGACTTCAAAAAGCAAAATACCATCATGATACTCCTGCATCAGCAATCGGAAATCAGCATGCTTTTTCTCCAGTTGGGTATTTTCGTACTCCAGGATCTGCTGATCTGTAAAGTCGTTGAACTTACTATGGATGATATCACCGGCATCCTTTTTTTCTCCTGCAGAAGGGTTTTTAAGCAGGAATTGGTAGAAGTCAGCCTGCGTAACACTCTTACCGGCAAACTTCATCATCGGTTTTGAAAGTGTAGCTGCACTTTGCTGGAAAGTTGAATCCGAAAGGGTCTTTCCTTCTAACAAAGAAATGAAATCCTGAAGTTGATTACCTTTAGTAATCCGAAGTTTATACGCTTTTTTAAGCTGGTTGATGAAGGCCTTTTGTCCCATAGAGGCACGTTCATCACGCTTAATCTGACGTTCCATTTCAGCTTTCTTCTCCTCAAATGAGGGGATTCCTTTTTGATCTAACAATTTGATAATATGCCAGCCATAAGCAGATTCAACCGGTTTGCTGATTTGGCCCTTTTCGGTGAGGGCAAAAGCTGCATCTTCGAATTCTTTCACCATTCTACCCGCGCCAAACCAGGGTAATTCACCTTTTCGTGAGGCCGAACCACGATCTTCGGAATGAGCTTCAGCAACTTCCCCGAAATCAGCTCCCGACATCACCAGGTTATATAAAGAATCGATAGAAGCTTTTGCACGCTTATTGGTTGCGTCGTCTCCCTGAGCAGTAAACCTCATGATATGCGAAACAAGAATTTCGCCCTGCGATTTGCGACGGTTAAGAACCTTTATAATATGGTATCCGAAATTAGTACGCACCGGTGCCGAAACTGAACCAACCGGAGTTGCATAGGCCACTACTTCAAACGGGTATACCGTACGGAAACCGGTTATCCAGCCAATGTATCCTTCGTTATCTGTTACTGATTGGTCTTCGGAGGTTTCTTTTGCTACAGCAGTAAAATCTTCCTTCTTAATTCTTTCAGCAACTTCAGTTATCTTTTTCCAGGCTTTCAGGGTATCAGCCGGAGTCGCATCCGGACTTACCCTAACCAATATATGACTTACTTCAACATCTTCCTTTAAGCGTTCGTAAGCTTCTTTTAATAAGACTTCCTCCACCTCAGGATTAGTAAGGTACGGTTTAACCAATTGATTTCGGTAACCATTCAGCTCTGAAGTAAATGCTTTAGTGGTATCCAAACCCTGGCTTAGTGCTTCTTCTACTTTCAGTTTAAAATTAACAAACAGATCTACATATTCCTCCAATGATTTTTTATCCAGGGAGTTGTTTGAATTATTCTTATTATATATGTATTCGAATTCTGATTTATACACCGGTTTCTCATTAATATGCATCAAAACAGGATCTTTTCCTTTCGCCATTAGCGATGCAGACAATAAAAGCAGCG
Organism: Paludibacter sp.; assembly: GCA_028691965.1. Classification (GTDB taxonomy): domain Bacteria; phylum Bacteroidota; class Bacteroidia; order Bacteroidales; family Paludibacteraceae; genus Paludibacter. The sequence continues at coordinate 46,323 of JAQUYE010000010.1, forward strand.
GTATAAGTTTAGAAAGTGTTTTCATAAAAATAAGTTCAATTATAACATATAACTATTAATCATGCGAAGTAAGCACATAAAACGGTTACTAAACCACTATGTTGTAAAATCATTAAGCTTTTTAAGCTTTTTTATTCACCCCGACTATAATTTGGTGCTTCACTGGTAATTGCAACATCATGAGGATGACTTTCGGTAACACCTGCATTCGTTATACGGGTGAATTTAGCTTTATGCAGCTCTCCGATAGTACGTGCTCCACAGTATCCCATGCCAGCACGAAGTCCGCCTATCATCTGATATACCACTTCATAAAGGGAGCCTTTAAAGGGAACACGAGCTGCAATTCCTTCTGGAACCAACTTTTTAATATCCTCTTCAACATCCTGGAAATAGCGATCCTTTGACCCCTTTTCCATTGCTTCCAACGAGCCCATCCCACGATAGGATTTAAATTTACGACCGTTGAAAATAATCGTTTCACCAGGTGATTCCTCCACTCCGGCCAGCAATGATCCGGCCATAATTGTATCGGCACCGGCAGCAATTGCCTTCACTATATCGCCTGAATAACGGATTCCTCCATCGGCTATAACCGGAACACCTGTACCTTCCAGTTCTTTAGATACCTCGTAGATAGCTGACAATTGAGGAACTCCAACGCCGGCAATCACACGTGTTGTACAAATAGAGCCTGGACCGATTCCCACTTTAACGGCATCAGCTCCGGCTTCTACCAGCATACGTGCTGCTTCGGCAGTTGCAATATTACCAACAATAATATCAATGTCCGGATATCGTTTCTTTGCTTCGTGCAGTGTATTTACAACTCCTGCACTATGTCCGTGAGCTGTATCAATCACGATAGCATCTACCCCGGCAGCAACCAGTGCGTCGATCCTGTCAAATACATCGGCAGTTACACCTACCCCGGCAGCTACGCGTAACCGACCCATTTCATCTTTAGAAGCCATCGGTTTGTCTTTTGCCTTCGTGATATCCTTGTAGGTAAGTAAACCAATCAGTTTATTGTCATTATCAACTACAGGCAATTTCTCAATTTTGTGATGTTGAAGAATATCAGCCGCAGCTTCCAGGTCGGTCGAACGGGAAGTAGTTATCAGGTTATCACGTGTCATAATCTGATCGATCTTCGTCGAATAATTTCGTTGAAAACGCAAATCACGGTTGGTTACAATACCAACCAGATAACCCCCTTCATCAACAACAGGGATGCCTCCGATTTTATATTCAGCCATTAATGCCAGGGCATCGCCTACCGAAGCTCCCTGTAGAATGGTAACAGGATTGGATATCATCCCGTTTTCAGCACGTTTTACTGTTTTAATAATTTTTGCCTGTTCGGAAATAGGCATGTTTTTGTGAACCACTCCAATACCTCCTTCACGAGCAATGGCAATAGCCATCTTGGCCTCAGTTACGGTATCCATAGCAGCTGAAACAATCGGGACTTTCAGTTCGATTCGGCGTGAAAAACGAGTGGATAAGTCTACATTACGGGGTAAGACTTCCGAATAGGCGGGAATTAACAATACATCATCGAAGGTTAGACCTTCCATATGAACACGATCTGCAATAAACGACATAGATTTATATTTTTTATTGCGTGCAAATGTACGCATTTTTAGTGACATGAAGAAATTCCGTTACAGGATCCTGATTACTTTCATGTAGTAATACGCTGGGTCGAATTTACTTCCCTGATTTTATTAATATTCTTTGCAAGTGTGTCAATCTCTTGTTTATCGTGAACATAGATATAGAACTGTCCGATAAAAATACCCGCTTGAGTCTCGATGTTGATTTTGCTTATATTCACTCCGTACTGATCGGTAATAATATGCAGGATTTGTATTAATACTCCCTTTTTATCTATTCCGCGAATTTCGAGAACTTCGTTATATGTCTGGGTTTTATGAGCTGCCCATTTTGCCGACACAAGATCGTCTCCGTAGTTTGATTTTAACTTGGAAGCTGCTTCACACTCCCGGCGATGAACAATTACGACTTCATTGTTATCAACATATCCCAACACATCATCACCTGGAATGGGTTTACAACAGGGAGCCAGGCGATAAGTAAGACCTGCATTTTCCTCTCTCAGTAAAAATGTCTTTTTACGGTCGACGCGACTTGCCGGCACTAATTCAGGTTCCTTTTCTTTTGTTTTATCAGAGGGAGTTACAAAAGGAATCTTTAAGTAGCGGGTAAATTTATTCTTTGGTTTAAAAACGGTTTGAGCCAGCTCGTCCAGGTTGATTTTATCATATCCGGCCTGGAGGTAAAAACTATTCCGATTCGTAAAGTTGTAATACTTCATTATTTTCAGAATCGTTTCGTTATCAGCCTTCTGATTAATTGCTGTCAGGGCTGCTTCCACTTTATTCTGTCCCTCCAGTATAGTAGTTTTCTCTTCTCTTTTAAATATGGAGCGAAGCTTTGCTTTAGCCCTGGCTGTAGTAACATAGTCGATCCATTCGGGCTGAGGCACCTGCTTTTTGGAAGTAATAATTTCCACCTGATCTCCACTAAGCAGTGTATGACTAAGCGGAACGAGTTTATGATTCACTTTCGCCCCTATACAATGTTCACCGAGATCGGAGTGCAGGGCAAAAGCAAAGTCAAGTGCCGTTGATCCCTGGGGAATGGTTTTTATTTCTCCTTTAGGGGTAAAAACGAAAATTTCAGAAGCAAAAAGGTTTAATTTGAAGGTGTCAATAAAATCGATTGCATTGGGTTCCGGATTTTCCAGTAATTCCTTAATCGTTTTCATCCATTTGTCGAGTTCCGATTCATCCTGCTCCTCTCCGGTTTTATATTTCCAGTGAGCGGCAAGCCCTTTCTCGGCAATATCATTCATTCGTTCGGTACGAATCTGAATTTCAACCCATTTCCCTCCCGGCGCCATCACTGTTACATGAAGAGCTTCGTATCCGTTGGCTTTGGGATTACTCACCCAATCCCTGATTCGGTCGGGATGCGGTTTGTAAATAGCGGTTAAAGCCGAATAAATCATCCAGCACTGTTCCTTCTCAGTAAGGCCCTCTTTGGGAGTAAAGATAATTCGCAAGGCCATAATATCGTATACATCCTCAAATGAGATGTTTCGGCTGGTCATCTTTTTCCAGATCGAATAGACAGTCTTGACACGTGCTTTGTACCTGAAATTCCAGTCCTGCTCAGCAAGCTTCATAGAAATAGGTTCTGTAAAGTCGTCGTAAAACTGATTACGAGCCTGTTCGTTAGCCGCCAGCTTCTTTTCTATCCGGGCATAGGTATCGGGATGATCGTATTTAAAACTCAGGTTTTCCAGTTCGTTTTTAATTCTGAACAATCCCAGTCGGTGCGCAAGAGGAGCGTAAATATACTGAGTCTCGCCGGTAATTTTATACTGCTTGGCAGGAGGCATAGAACCCAGTGTTCGCATATTATGAAGGCGGTCTGCAATCTTAATAAGAATCACCCGAATATCCTCCGACATGGTTAGCACCAGTTTACGAAAGTTCTCTGCTTGTGCCGAAGCATGTTCGGCAAATACTCCACCGGAAATTTTAGTAAGTCCGTCAACAATCTGGGCAATCTTCGGTCCGAAGAGATTTTCAATATCCTCCACGGTATAGTCGGTATCTTCCACCACATCGTGCAACAAAGCCGAACAAATGGAGGTAGAACCCATTCCGATTTCCGAAGAAACAATGCGTGCTACTGCCAGAGGATGCATAATATATGGTTCACCTGACCGTCGGCGAAAACCCTTATGAGCTGCTTTGGCAAAATTGAATGCCTTTTTTATCAGCTCTACTTTCTTACGGTGAGGTGAGGCCAGATAATCATTCAACAACGCTTCAAACTCTTGTTGAACGAGGATATCTTCAGTTAATTCAGTATCTTGCTGCTTCGGGTTCATAGATGTCTGCTTAATAGCCTGCTAAAAAAAGTCCGATTTCATTCGAAGGCATTCCAAAATATCCCGCGATCAGACGGTTTACCAGTATTCCTCCATACATATACACTCCATTTCTGAAACCTACACTTTCGCTGACTGCTTGTTTTACACTTCCGGATTGGCCAATCTTCAACAGCATCGGAGTGAATATATTACTCAATGCCATCGAACTAGTACGTCCAACCCTCGCTGAAATATTCGGTATACAATAATGGATAATACCATACCTGTCGTACACAGGATCGTTGATAGTCCTGCATTCAGAGGTTTCAAAACAACCACCCTGATCGACACTCAGATCAACAATTACAGCTCCCTGTTTCATCGTTTTCACCAATTCCTCCGACACCATAAAACGTTCACTTCCGTTGATATACCTGAGGCTTCCTATAACAGCATCAGCCGAGGCCAGAGCTTTAAACAATACTGCAGGATGGATTACCGAGGTAAACACCTGCTGACCGAGGTAATGCTGAATTTTACGTAGTTTATTGATGTCGTGGTCGAATATCTTTACAGAAGCTCCCAGGGCCAGTGCGGTTCGGGCAGCAACAGAGCCGGCCAGACCGGCACCAAGGATTACCACTTCGGAAGGAGTAACCCCGGCCACTCCGCCCAGTAGCACCCCTTTGCCTCCGCTCCCGTTACTCATCAGTTCAGAGGCAACAGCTATAGCCGAACTTCCTTCTAATTCGGCCAGGGTATTGATTACAGGAAAGGCTTTTTGCTCATCCTTTATAAGTTCGTAGGCAATTGCATTCAGTTTCTTGGATGCCATCAGCCGGATAGTTTCCGTTGAGAAATTGGAAAGCTGCAACATGGAAAACACCGAACGTCCCGGTTTCATCATCATGAGTTCTTCGAGTGTTGGCGGTGCGATTTTAAGTATGATATCGGATGCAAACACTTCGGGTGCAGACCCGACAATGATGGCTCCGGCCTCACTGTATTGAAGATCCGTGTACGACATAGGCAAGCCTGCACCAGTCTGCACTAACACAGTATGCCCTTCTTCCACAACTATGGAAACGCCCTCGGGAGTTAATGCCAACCGGGTTTCGGAGACAGGGTTTTCACAGGGCAGACCAATTGTAAGTCGCACGTGCTGCTGAATTTCCCGGAGCAACGACTCCTCCGGATATAACCTGCGTTGAGTAAGCGGATCCTGTTTCATAACTGACAACATTAAAATCTATACCAAAGCTTTCTTTTGGTCGATTCTACGGGTTACATAACCGTAAATCAACAGGGCAACTGCAGAGATCAGACCGATACCAACAAAAACAAACCAGATGTAATGCGCATGTTCTGTAGCTTTTGCATACGCTTCTGCTGTTTCAAATCCTTTTGGGTCGGGCACATATTTATCAAGCAGGAATCCCGACAAACCGAAAGCAAACAAATAGGAGAAGAAGGAATGCAAATGACTAAATCCTAAATATAAGCCTTCCTCTCCTTTCGGAGATTGAAGCGAGAAGAACTCCAGAAATCGGGGAGAGATAAAACATTCGGCAATTGCCTGCAGGGCGATTCCGACTATCATCATAAATGCAATAGGATGCAATCCTAATACAAAGTCACTTCCGATCAGAGTACCCCCTGCCATTACCAGTGCCGAAAGGGGTATGATCAGCATTCCTATGGTCATGGAAGTAAGCGCCGTTCGCTTCTTCATAAAGGATGTTACAAAATTTACCAGAACGAACACCACCAATGGATTAACGTTTGCGTACCAACCCGGAGAAGCTTCTTCGCCTATCATACGAATAACGTACTTAGGCATGGTGGCATACATCTGACTTTGGATCATCCAGAATCCGGAGATAATAAGGATAAGTACAATCAGTCGAACATTGCTCATCACCTTCCACATACCCGAAAGGATTTCGCTGAATGATTTGCCCTTGCCTTCAACATGAGTTGATTTATAGAAGATAATAACAGCAATCAAAGCAAGCAGCGTCATCCCGGCAGAGAAAAAGTTCAAATAAACAAGTCCCAGGTCGCCCATACTTTTCCGTAACGGGTCAACAACCGTTTTGCCGGTAAAAGCGCCGATATTTACCATCATATAAAAGATGGAATATCCTGCAGCACGCGTTTCAGAAGTAGTTTCGCGGGCAACTGTACCCGATATAACTGCCTTAATAAACGATCCACCGATTACAATAAGCACCAGTACCGGGACTATCGACCACCTGAGCGGACTGCTATCCAGTCCGTAGAAAGTGGTTTGCATATCGTAGTGTACCAAACCGGCTCCTTCGAGCAAGGTCGGCAACAATCCTAACCCACCGTAGCCTAAGGTTAATAAAAAGAATGCAAGAATTATAGAAGAGCGGAATCCGATTTTGTCGGCTATAGCACCTGCAAAGGTGGGCAAAAGATATAACATAGCGGAGAAAGCTCCCGAGATAATCCCTGCTTCAATGTCGGAAAAACCCCAAACATTTGATAAGTATAGTGTAATAACGATAAAAACAGCATAATAGGCGAGCCGTTCCAGTAATTCGACTGAGTTAGCAACCCAGAATGCTTTTGAAAATTTTTGAGCCATGTGTAATTTATTAACGTTTACCAAAACGCAAAAATAAGAATTTAATTCATATAGGTAGCAGTTTTATACATAAAAAGCTACCCCGCGGGGTAGCTTTTATTCTCTGACTGCCGTATTCAGAACCTTGAAAGCAATTCTCCACTGATTTCAAGGAGTGAAATTTCGCACAGCTTAGTATTGTAACTGGCCTGTACCAATCTTTCTTCGGCATCCAGTAAGCTGTTTTGTGCTTCCCTGAGCTCTATCCCTGAAAGATCTCCGAGCTTGTAGCGCTCAATAGCTATTTCATAATTCTCACGTGCGTGCGACAGACTTTCCTGTTCGAGTTTTTTTAATTCAATATTGTTATGATATGCCATCCACAGATTCGAAAAGTCGCTTTTTAACGATAGGGTGAGTTGTTCAAGCATTAATTCCTGATTGGTCAACTGCAGTCGGGCATTCTTTTGCTTACGCGAGCGGTTAAAGCCATCAAACAAATTATAACCAACACTTAGTCCATAATTTAATCCTAGATTATTTTGAAGTTTATTTGGGGCGAACTCATAGCGATTTTCAGAATAGCCATACCCCGCGTTCACCTTCAGGTAAGGATAGTTAGTGCTTCGTGCCGATTGCAATTCAAGCACCTTAATCGATTTTTCCTTTTCAGCCAGTTGAAGATAGGTGTTGTTGGCAATGGTTGATGCCCACAACTGCTCCTTTATCAAAAGATTATCTACGGCGATAATGGTATCCTTTGCTTCAATATCCTGTTCCACTTCCTGCTCTGAAACTAACTGATTCAGGTTAATCTTTACCGAATGAAGTATCTCTTGCTGGCGAATCAGTCTGGAGCTGTCGGAGTTGAAATCAACCCTTGCCTGTTGGAGATCCAGACGGGAAAGGTTACCTATATTATACCTGGCTTCGACAATACGTAGCCGTTCTTTCGAGAGTTTAACAGCCGACTTAAGATTTTGAATCCGTATTGTTTGTTGTACCAGGTCGTAATAGGCTGCCGATAAATCAGCAATGTAATTTTCAATTTTCATCCTGGTTTGCAGAGCTCCCATTTGTTGCAATTCCTTTAGGCGGGAATAGTTGGCCTGGATATTAAATCCATCAAAGAGCGTCCAGTTAAGGTTCAGTCCGGCTGAAAAATTGGTTGAACTTACCCCCGGAGTCTTTTCGGCAGCACTTCCGTCAGCAGGATATTGCGCATTGTTGTATTCCGTTCCTCCGAAAGTACTGTTCAGATCCAGCACAGGAAGCATACCGGCATTCCCCGGAGTGGCATTATTATCGGTAAGCTGTTGATCATTGCGGGCAATACGGAGTTGAAAATTCTGCTGCAATCCCTTTTCAATTAATTGATCCAGACTAACCGGCAAGGCAGCATCTGACTGCACTGCCAGTAAAAGTCCCAGACCAAGTATAAATGTACGTTTTGTTTTCATTGTGTTGAAGTCATTGCCACGAGGCCTTATTGAATTTCCTTTTTACGGGTTGTTGCAATCAGATAATACATCGACGGTACAATAAACATAGTAAGGAAAGTAGATACTATCATCCCTCCCACTACTGCCACACCCATGGCAATTCGTCCGTTAGCACCTTCGCCCGATGCGAATACAAGGGGCAGCAGACCGAGAACTGTTGAGAAGCTGGTCATGAGGATAGGACGCAACCGTTGTACCGCTGCACCCTTCACAGCTGCCAGTTTGTCCATTCCAGCTTCCTGACGCTGGTTAGCAAACTCAACAATCAGGATACCGTTTTTAGCTACCAATCCAATTAACATAATCAGCCCGATCTGACTGAATATATTCATTGTAATCCCCCCAATCCACATAAAAACAAGGGCTCCTGTTAAGGCCAGGGGTACGGCGAGCATAATAATCATCGGATCTTTGAAACTTTCAAACTGTGCCGACAACACCAGGTAGATCAGTACGAGTGCAAGCACAAAAGCAAACATCAGACTCGAAGAGCTTTCCCTGAAATCTTTCGAATCGCCTGCCAATGCAGTACGGAACGAGTCGTCGAGTGTCTCTTTGGCAATCACATCCATTTCGTCCAACGCCTCTCCCAGGGTAACACCCGGTGCAAGTCCGGCCGATACAGTAGCCGAGCTAAAACGATTATAGCGGTACAACTGAGGGGGAGCTACTGTTTCTTTCAGCTCTACCAGGTTATCCATCTGTATCATCTCCCCGTCTTTGTTCTTCAGGTAGATAGTCTTCAGGTCAAGAGGTGTATTCCGTTGTTGACGGTTTATTTCTCCAAGA
>JAQUYE010000080.1 GCA_028691965.1 Paludibacter sp.
TATGCGGGTTGGTACAAATTCCGTGTATTGAAAGAAATTCGTTTGGTGCTTTACGAGCGCTGGATGCAAATATGGCGGCAATGCTTTCAGATGGTAAGCATATAATCAGCTTTGATAAGGTAGTTGAAACAATGCGGACAACCGGACAGGATCTGCCAAGTTTGTACAAGGAAACCGCTTTAGGAGGGCTGGCCAGATTCAGCAAAGTACTCGGTGAAATGTGTTAATAGAAAACTGTTATTTTTTATTGCTGTTTCGTTGATAAATTGTAATTTTGTGGCATAAAACTTAAAAAACTACACATTATGAGAGTTATTATCCACGAAGATTACGCCCTGGTCTCTAAATGGACGGCCAACTACATCGCCGACAAGATCAACAAGGCTCAGCCTACGGCTGAAAATCCGTTTGTTTTAGGATTGCCAACCGGTTCCAGTCCTTTAGGAACATACCGTGCTTTGATTGAATTATATCATTCCGGACGGGTGTCTTTTAAAAATGTAGTGACCTTTAACATGGATGAATACGTGGGTATTCCAAAGGATCACGAACAGAGTTACTTCACGTTCATGTGGTCCAATTTTTTCAGTCATATAGATATACTTCCTGAAAATGCCAATATATTGGATGGTAATGCTGCTGATCTTGATGCAGAGTGTGCTGCCTTTGAAGCTAAAATTGCTTCGTATGGTAAAATTGACTTATTCTTAGGAGGCATTGGAGCTGATGGTCATATCGCATTTAATGAACCCGGATCATCCTTAGCTTCTAAAACCCGTATTAAAACACTGACACAGGATAGTGTGAATGCAAACTCCCGTTTCTTTGAACATGATCCGAATCAGGTTCCCAGAAAAGCATTAACAGTAGGAGTAGGTACTGTTTTAGCCTCAAAAGAAGTTATTATTATAGTAAATGGATACAACAAGGCACGTGCGTTACAACATGGAGTTGAAGAAGGTGTAAATCATATGTGGACCATCAGTGCCCTGCAGCTTCACGAGAAGGCAATTATAGTATGTGACGAACCTGCTTGTGATGAACTCAAACTCTCTACGTACAGATACTTCAAGTACATTGAAAAAGATGCTATTGAAAGTGTGAAGTCCTGATTATTCGTAACGTATGATCTTAGCCGGTACTATCTTGGTAATCAAGTAGGACGGTCCGATCATTATTGCGATTGACAAAACGAAGGTTCCCACGTTCAGCAGAATAAATAAAGGCCAGTTGAAGAGCACAGGCACTGTGCTTACGTAATAGGCCTCAGGATCCAGGGGAATGATTCCGGTGTAATATTGCAGAGTTATAATAACTAATCCGGCAATATTGCCCCATATCATTCCTTTTCCAATTAAAAAGAGGGAGTGATAGAGGAAGATTTTTCTAACCGACCAGTTGGTTGCTCCAATAGATTTGAGAATGCCAATCATCGAAGTGCGTTCAAGAATCAGGATAAGCAATCCTGATATCATGTTAAAACCTGCAACTGCAAACATCAGGGCTAATATGACCCATACATTTATATCCAGTAGGTCGAGCCAGGAGAAAATCTGTGGATTTAGTTCTCGTATTGTTCTGCTGTAATAACCGGAACCATCCTCCTGTACAACAGAAGAGGTGAGGGCATATACCTGATCGTTTGTACTATCAAGCAGGTCGAAATCGGTTAGACGAAGTTCATAACCACTAAATTCGTTCGGTTCCCAACTGTTTAGTTGTTGTATCTGACGAATGTCAGTGATTATAAATAATTTGTCGTATTCAACAAAATTTGTAGAATAAATACCCTTTACTGTAAATCGTCTTGCCCTTACCTGGTCGTTGATAAAATAGGTATAAAAACTATCACCTGTTTTTAATTTAAAAAGACGAGCCATGTGTCGGGATATAAGTGCTTCGTTGTGCAGGCTATCTCCTGTTTGAATAAATTCTCCCTCTATAAGATTGTTCTGAAAGAATTCTTTGTCGAAATCCTGTCCGACACCCTTCAATACTATTCCCTGAAAAGCTTCGTTTGTTTTTATTATACCGGGTTTTGTAGCAAATGCCGAAATGCTTTTAACTCCCTGCAGTTGACTCAGACTGATTCTTAAATCGTCGTTCAAACTGACTGGTTTCATCTCAAAGGAGTTGTTGGTATCAAAGTTGGTAAGTTGAATATGTCCCCCGAAGCCGATCGTTTTGTTGCGTATTTCTTGCTTAAATCCAAGTACTATGCTTACTGTTAGCAGCATAACAGCCAGTCCGATTGCAATCCCAATGATTGCAATACGCACGGCAGGACGTGAAATGTTTTTCTTGTCCTGTCGGAAATGGATGCGTTTTGCAATGAAATATTCTACATTCATGAGTGGTTATTTCTGGCTAAGCCGGGACTACTGACTACTTTCTTCCGGGATAGACTTCTAAGGCTTTTTGAAGTATCACGATTGCTTTTTTAAGATCTTCCTTATCGAGTACATAAGCGATGCGAACCTCATCACGCCCAATATCGGGTGTGGTGTAAAAGCCGGATGCCGGAGCCATCATGATGGTTTCACCATTGTATTCAAAGTCGGTCAGCAGCCAGGCACAAAAGCGATCTGAATCGTCAACCGGAAGGCGGGCGACAGTGTAAAATGCACCCATGGGGATGGGAGAGTATACGCCCGGAATACGATTCAAGCCATCAATGAGGTATTTTCGTCGTTCTACATACTCGTTATACATTTCTAACATGTATTCCTGTGGAGTGTCGATGGAGGCCTCTGCTGCAATTTGTCCTAAGAGTGGGGGACTAAGACGAGCCTGACAAAATTTCATCACATTCTGTCGTACCTGTTTGTTTTTGGTTACCAATGCTCCGATACGAATTCCACATTCACTGTATCGCTTGGAGACCGAATCAAACAACACAACGTTTTCTTCAATCCCGTCTAAATGGAATGCTGAAATATAAGGGGCGCCTGTATAGCAAAACTCACGGTAAACTTCATCCGAGAAAAGGTACAAATCGTATTTTCTTACCAGGTCCCGTATCTGATTCATTTCCGATCGGGTATATAAATATCCTGTTGGGTTATTCGGGTTGCAGATCAGAATCCCCTTCGTGCGCGGAGTTATCATTTCTTCAAACTTTTGTATGGGAGGTAATGCAAATCCTTCCTCTATGCTTGAGAATACAGGCTTAATAACTGCTCCGGCTGCTATTGCAAAGGCTGTGTAGTTGGCGTAAGCTGGTTCTGGCACAATGATTTCGTCGCCCGGATCCAGACAGCTCATGAAGGCAAAGTTCACAGCCTCCGAACCACCGGTAGTGATAATAATATCCTCTTCAGTTACGTCAATATTAAAACGATGATAATAACCGGCCAGTTTGGTGCGTAAACTTTTTATTCCATCACTCGGACTGTATTCCAGTATCTTGCGATCAATATTACGAATAGCATCCAGGGCCACCTGTGGAGTTTTTAAATCAGGTTGGCCGATATTTAAATGATACACTTTTATACCACGTGCTTTGGCTTTATCAGCTAAAGGAACCAGTTTGCGGATGGGTGAGAGGGGCATAGCATCCCCGCGTTGAGAGGTAAGAGGCATGTTCTTTTTGTTTTGCATGCAAAATTAGTGATTTTATTTAAAATCCACTATCAATCTGATATTAAATTGCCGCGATGTAAGATAATTTGGAACTGCCAGTTGTTGACCGTAAATATCGGTAACCCAATAATACGAGTTTACATTTTTAAAATCCATAAGGTTTAATACTTCCAGGTTCAGCCAGATACTTTCAACTCCCGAAAGCCAGTTCTTGTTAAGGAATTTATTGTTACCTCTTACAAGCACACGGGATCCTCCTAAATCAACTCTTTTATATGCAGGTGATCGAAATGCTCCACGGTAGAGGTTAGTACGGGGAGGCCCAAAAGGCATTCCATCTGAATAAATGAATTTTAACTGAACTTTATAGTCGGGGTTATTAGGCAGATAATCCTGAAACATCATTGAGAATGCATAGCGCTGTTCGTTTGGTCGGGATACCCAACCCGGACTCACTTCTTCAGTCGAAATGATGTTTCTTTGATCATCATACGTATGCTTTGTATAGCTATCTCCGATAATGTCTTCTTTTGAATTCATCAACGAAAAATTAATCCACGAATCAGTACCGGGTACGAGTTCTCCAAAAAGTTTAAAGTCAATGCCGGCAGTGTAGGCCTTTGCGTTATTCTCTCCTGAATAGGTTATTTGTACGTTTTCAATATCATAAATACTAACCCTGTCTGCAAGCTTAAGGTATGCCTCGGTCGTGAATTTAAACGGTCGGCCGAAAGCCCGGAAATAATGGTCACCACCTAATACAAATTGCACCGAACGTTGAGATTGGATGTGGTTGTTGAGACCTATGTGAACGTTTCCTGATGCATCATTCAGAGTATCACGAATTTCTTTATAGAAAGGGGCCTGGTAGTAGAGGCCGGTTGCAAAACGGAAGCTAAAGTCCTTTTTCCAGTAAGGTACGTAAGCAATAGAGGCTCGTGGACTCATAATAAACTCCTTATTAAATGTCCAGTAATGCGAACGTAATCCGCCGGTAAAAGTATAACTTCCACTGTTGTCGCGCCATTTCCAGGTGTCTTGTATATAAGCAGTAGATCGCCATGAACGCAGTGTGTTTTCTGATTTCATAGTGTAATAAAGGTTTACCTGCTGATTGTTGTAAGGTAACGAATAGCCTGCTGAATCCCGCCATTCCCATTCATTGATCTGATCGCTTATGATTTCATGTTTTAATGTTACGCCCCATTTTAGCTTGTGATTCAGGGAGGTGAATTCGCCACTGTGTGTAAGATCAGCTACCGTTGCATGTAATTGATTGCGCGCATGCTCGTGGTATTTACCAATGCCCAGCGTAGCTCCTTCCCGATTTGATTCATTCAGATCCATTTTTACTTCACTGAGAATGTACTCCCCTAAAATATCGAAATTTTCGCTTTCGTTGGTTCTAAAGGCAGATGCCATTAAACTTAATCGTACATTTTGCTGTGGACGATAATGGTAGCTCAGTGCACCAAATCCGGTCCTAAAGATATCCTGCTCCTGTCCCTCGAAAAATACAGTAAAATTGCGCCCCATAAAATAGGTTCCAAAATTTGTGGATCGCGTTTCAGGAACAAAGTTAAACAGGTTTTGCGAAAGGTTAGTCAATAAAGTAAGTTCCGATTTTTCAGTTAGTTGGTAGGTAAAATAACCCTGGTAATCGATAAAGGATGGTTTATATTCTCCTTGCGTATCAAGAGTGCCCAGCAGGTAGGAAGATGTTTTGTAGCGAATGCCGTGAAGTTGAGTGAATCTCTTGTGGGTTGAGCCCATATAGGCAGTTGCGCCAAGCAAACTTACCGAAGCCGAAGTTTCAGTCGTTTGTGGTTTTTTATAAGTAATGTCGAGTACCGACGACATTTTATCCCCGTACTCAGCATTAAATGCACCGGACGAGAATCCAACCTTTTCAACCATGTCCTGATTTATAAAACTCAGGCCTTCCTGTTGACCGGATCGAATCAATAAGGGTCTGTATATTTCAATTCCGTTTACATATACAAGGTTTTCATCATAACTACCCCCTCTTACGTTGTACTGAGAACTTAACTCATTGTTAGCCGTTACACCAGCAAAGGTAATCAGTAAGGATTCGAAATTCCCCGAAGGATTAGGCATCTGCCTGTATTTTGAGGGATCAATGTACGTCATGGTCGATGTTTGGCGTCGTTGGGCCACTACTTCAAGATCCTGAATTTCGTGACTGGACGACTGAAGTTCAACCGATATTTGTATAACAGCTTGTTTAGGGTGCAGTGTATATTTCATCGTCTTGTATCCCACCATGGAATAAACGATTACGATAGAGTCGGTGGTTGACGCAGAGAGTTCATAATATCCGTTCGGATTAGTAGATGTACCAATCTGAGTGCCCTCGAAATAAACATTGGCCATTTCGATTCCACGATTAGAAGTGTCAATTACATAACCGTATACCCTGAACTTTTCTTCGTCGGGAAGAGAATTTCCGAAAAGAGCCACTGATGTGCAAAGTGCGATTACTGTGAAAAGCCAACGGATCATTCAAAGGGTTTATAGATTTAACACTGTTTTTTCAAACGGGAAACAAGTAGCTTTAGTATTTTATATAAAAAACAAACTTACTCCGATGATACTTATAATTGCACCGATAACGTGGTGAGGAGTAATTTTTTCTTTAAACATGATAGCAGAGGGTACGATAATCAATACCGGAACAAGGGCCATAAAGGTTGACGCAATTCCGGTTTGAGTGTGTTGAATAGCAAAAAGAGATAGCGTAATTCCAACAAAAGGTCCGAAAAATGCGCCGATTGAAACTGATTCTACTCCCTTTTTGTTCTTAAGAGCCTGAAAAACCGATTTCCATCTTCTCATTAGTGTGATGAGAACAATAAAACTAACCAGTCCGAAAAGAATTCGTATCTGTGTTGCGGCTATAGCATCATAATCACCAAGCCCTTTTTTGCTCAGAATTAAACCGATTGCCTGTCCCAGAGCACCCCCGAAAGCAAGGAGCAATCCTTTTGCAGGGGCATTTATTTTTAGTCGTTTATCAGCGATTGCAATAACGATCCCCGTAATACTTATAACGATGGCTAATATACTTTTTGGAGCTAATTTTTCATCCAGTAGAAACCATCCGATTGTAGCAGTTAGCATCGGTACGGCACTCATTATCAGGGTTGATGTGCGTGACCCTATGATCAGATAGGATTTGAATAGAAATAAATCACCAAGGAATAATCCTACAAAACCGGATAATCCAAGCCAAAACCACTGATAACCGCTTGCATCAGTGGGAATAAATTGATTGCCCGTGATTAACAAGGTTATACCCAGAAGTACGAAAGCCCATACCAGTCGAATGATATTGACGGAAAGAGATCCGATTTGTCGGCCTGCTTTTTCAAAAAAAAGCGCACTAAGAGTCCAGCATACAGCAACTCCGATGGCTGCTATTTCGCCAATATAGTTCATACCTGATTTGTGTTAGAAAATTAAGCCCGTATCTAAGGCCTGCAAAGGTACTATTTTTTGTCATTTTGAATTAATTCATGAATTGAAAAAGTGAATTTTTATGAAAAATCACCTATCTTTGTGCGGCTCATTCACGAGCTATTATTCATACCCAACTAATTATGGTACCTCATTACAAGAACAAAGCCCGTCCTGAAAAGGATATGATATTCGGAATACGTGCACTCATAGAAGCAATTGATGCCGGCAAAGAAATTGATAAAATCCTATTACGCAGGGATATGACTAACGAACTTTCACGTGAGTTGTTTAGTCGCCTGGAAGGCATGAAGGTGCCGGTACAAAAGGTTCCTATAGAGAAATTAAACAAAATTACGTTGAAAAATCACCAGGGAGTAATTGCTTTCATTGCTCCGGTAAGTTATCAGCATCTTGAAGATATAATCCCGGGCATCTACGAAGAAGGAAGAACTCCGCTAATTGTAGTACTCGACAATATTACAGATGTGCGTAATTTTGGAGCCATTGCACGTACGTGCGAATGTGCTGGTGTAGATGCTATTGTGGTACCGGTAAAAGGCGGAGCAGCTTTGAATGCAGATGCTGTGAAGACATCTGCAGGAGCACTGATGAAGATTCCAATTTGTCGTGAAGAGAACATTTCAAATGCACTTAAATTCTTATCAGCTTCCGGAGTAAAATTAGTAGCTGCAACCGAGAAAGCTGCAGATAATTATACCTCTGTAGGGTTTGCAGATCCGACTGCCATTGTTATGGGATCAGAGGATGAGGGGATAGCTCCTGAGCATTTGCGATTGTGTCATGAATTGGTTTCGATTCCTGTTTTAGGATCGATTGGCTCATTAAATGTATCCGTAGCTACAGGTGTTTTATTATATGAAGTTGTCCGTCAACGTACAAATTAAATAAGTATATGGAAAAGAGAACCATTGGAATCCATGAGAAATTACCTTTATTGCAAAGTTTACCCCTTAGTCTGCAACACCTGACTGCCATGTTCGGAGCCACTATCCTGGTTCCGATTCTTGTGGGGGTAGATCCGGCTATTGCGCTTTTAATGAACGGTATCGGCACCTTAATTTATACATGGGTTACTAAAGGAGGGATTCCCGCATACCTGGGATCCAGCTTTGCATTTATCTCTCCGATAATATTGATTGCTACGCAGCATGGAGGGTTTAGTCATGCGCAATCGGGCTTTATATTCTTCGGGTTGTTTTTTATACTGATGTCTTTTGTTGTTAAGAAATGGGGTATTCGTTGGATTGATGTTGTAATGCCACCAGCTGTTATGGGAGCAGTTGTAGCAATAATCGGTTTAGAGCTGGCCCCCGTGGCTATCCAACAGGCCGGGTTGTCGCCCGGTGGAACACAGGTTGGACAAGTTGTTCAAGCCTTTACCCTGGATAATAAAACTGTATTCGTTTCGATGTTTACACTCTTAATCGGTATTGCCGGTTCTGTCATGTTTCGAGGCTTTCTTCAAATTATTCCCATATTATTTGCTGTTGTTTCCGGATATATCCTTGCTTTAATAATGGGTATGGTAGATACTGCCACTATTGCAGAAGCAAATTGGATTGCTTTACCCACTTTCAGCCTGCCTACCTACGATCCAACTGCCATTCTTATTATAGCTCCGGCTTGTATTGTAGTTTTGGCAGAACATATTAGTCACCTGATAGTCACCGGTAAAATTACAGATGAAGATCTGATGAATAAGCCCGGACTTCACCGCTCCTTATTAGGAGATGGAATTAGTAATGTCGTATCTGGATTTGCGGGTTCACCTCCTAACACTACCTATGGTGAAAACATAGGTGTGATGGCCATAACAAGAGTATACTCAGTGTGGGTTATCCGCGGAGCTGCACTGTTAGCAATTTCGTTTTCATTTATAGGAAAAGTTTCGGCTGCCATATCAACAATCCCTACAGCTGTTATGGGGGGTATTACAATATTATTGTACGGAGTTATAGCAGTTCAGGGCTTAAGAATGTTTGTGGAGCAAAAGGTAGATTTCAGCAAGAATCGCAACATGGTTTTAGGTGCAATTACATTTGTGATTGGTGTTGGAGGAGCTGCTATCCACATAGGTACAGTAGAATTAAAGGGAATGGCGCTTGCAGCAATAGTAGGAGTAGTGCTGTCGTTAATATTCTGGCTGTTTGATAAATTAAAACTGATGAACGACTAACTTAGGTTGAGCAGGTATGGAAGTTTTGTTTGAAGATAATCACATAATAGCTGTTAATAAAGGATCTTCCGAAATCGTTCAGGGCGATAAAACGGGAGATGTCCCCCTGTCAGAAAAGGTCAAACACTATATTAAGGTCAATTATAATAAGCCCGGTGAAGTGTTTCTGGGAGTAACACATCGCCTTGATCGTCCGGTAAGCGGGGTAGTGCTATTTGCCCGTACTTCAAAAGCACTTACCCGTTTGAACGAGCTTTTCAGGACACAACAAGTGAAAAAAACATATTGGGCCATCGTTAAGAATACACCTGAACATCCCGAAGCCAGATTAAAACATTATATAGTCCGCAACGAAAAGCAAAACAAGTCTTATGCCCACGATAAACCTGTACCTGATTCAAAAGAGGCAATTTTATCGTATCGAATCTTAACCCATTCAGATCGGTATAATTTATTGGAGATTCAGTTGGAGACAGGCAGGCATCATCAAATACGTTGCCAGTTGGCTAAAATCGCATGCCCTATTAAAGGCGATTTAAAATATGGTTTTGCCCGTTCAAATCCAAATGGAGGAATCAGTTTGCACGCGCGCAGTATTGGATTTACGCATCCTGTTACTAAGGAACTGGTGCATATTACTGCTCCGGTACCTCAGGATGATCCTCTTTGGGGCACAATGGAGAAGTTGGTGCAGGAAAGCGTAAGATAATCCAGCTAACAATTTACTACTTTGCTTTTCAGAGCGATGCTATCAGTTCATCAGCAACTTGTTTGGCAAAGGAATCCAAACCCGGATCACGGGCGCCCATAAACAAAACAACGCAGGGAGATGAGAGGTGGGGTATAAGTCGGGATGCCAATTGTTCTTTGTTTTCTACAAAGTAGGCCTTCGCCCCTGATTCCTGAAGGTCATATATTAAATCTCCAGCCGAAATATCTTTTATTGCCGATCCACCTGCATAATATATTTCGCTCATCCATATTTCATCCTGTTCACGTAAGGATGCAGCAATTTCCTTTACAAAATCATTTCTCAGAAAACGGGTAGGGCCGTATCCATGAGGTTGAAACCATGCGAGAACCCTTGGTGCTATTGGTTGACATGCACGTATAGATGCAGCACATTTGGCAGGATTATGGGCATAGTCGTCGATAATATATATACCGTTCTTTTCTGCAATAAGTTGGTGTCGTCGATAAATTCCCTCGTAGACAGCAAGTGCTTCAGCACATTGTTTCAGACTAACTCCTAACGGATGAACTGCTGCTATTGCTGCTAAGGCATTTTCCATTGTATGTCGACCAATGGAATTCATGTTAAATTCGCAATCCTGAACCTTAAACTGAATTGTAAACCCTTCCTGCTTGAAATTTATTCCGGGATAACCGATGGTTTGCTTTTTTTCAGCAGACACTTCCGAAACAGTATTAGTGCTGTTTAAATCAACTATCCCAAAATCATTGTCTGGATTAAGAGAAAGTTGAGCTGAAAGTTTATTACTTTGATTCGTAATGAAACGATGTTGTGTGTTATTTCTAAAGGTGCTGAATAAACTCATTAATTCTTCAATCTCCTGGTGATCTTTGTCGATGTTAAGTAAAACACCTGTATGAGGATGGTATTTAACAATGGAGCCATCACTTTCGTCAGCTTCAATCACTAACCAGTCACCACTACCAGCTTTTGCATTACCAATTTTACCTTTTTTTATAAGGTTAGTCAGACCTGCTCCACTAATGATAGAGGGGTTATATCCTGCATATTCAAGAATGTCATAGACCATGGCTGATACAGTGCTCTTTCCGGAAGTGCCACCCACAGCAATGGTTTTTTTGCTTTCTGAAATCATGGCCAGAACATCCGAGCGCTTGAGAATGGGAATGCCAAGGTCTATTGCTTTTTGCACTTCATACACTGTATCCTCAATGGCAGTTGATACTACTACCAGATCCAGCTCTTTAGTAATGCCGCTACCATCCTGGATAAAACAGTTTATTCCTTCAGCCTCCAGCTTGTTGCGTATATCATTAGCTGCTCCGGGTGAAAAGTAGCGATCACTGCCACTCACTGTTTTACCAATACCTGCCAGATATTGAGCGATAGCACTCATGCCGGTTCCGGCAACGCCTATGAAAAAAAGATGCTGGTAGTCACTTAACTGCATATAGTATTTTTTTACAAATGTAACTCATCTTCGAAAATCTCACAAACCGGGATAATTAGTTTAGTACAGATAATACTATATTTATTATTCGCTCAACTATAGTATTGGTTGATAATGTATGGTTAGTAAAGCAGAGGGTCATTGCCAGGAAAGCACAACTGCTTTGTTGTCAATTGCTTTTTGTTTCCTGCCTGTTTAGTCTTATTGTGAATTAAACAGTATAATAGTTCATTGATATTGTATGTAATACCATATATAATGACTTGATAATGTGTTTTATAACATAAATAAAATAATAGTTTTTTAGATTGAATGTAGTACTTTTGCTGCGTAAATTGATTATAGTATGTCAGAACAAGTATACAATCCTCATGTTTCGGTTGACTGTGTTATCTTTGGATTTGATGGTGAGCAGTTGAAAGTACTGTTGCTTGAACGTATCATTTCGGAGCAGAATGCTGAATTCAATGATAAGAAACTCCCTGGTAGTATAATTCTTGAAGAGGAAGATTTGGATGCTGCTGCTTCAAGGATTCTGAATGAGTTAACCGGAATGAAGAATATATATTTGAGTCAATTCCGGAGTTTTGGAAAACCATCACGCACAAGTAATCCCCGGGACGTATTATGGCTGGAAAAGACAACGCAAATGAAAATCGGACGTATTGTAACCGTTGCGTATGTTGCCCTTATTAAAATCGATAGAAAGTTGAAGTTTGAGTCTTCGGTTTCCAAAGTGAAATGGTATGATGTTGGTACGGTAAAAGAAATGAATCTTGCGTTTGATCACAGAGACATAATCCTGAGTGGTCTCGAACATATTCGTAGGAGTACTGATCTTAATCCGCATGCTTTGTTTGAGTTATTGCCCCGAAAGTTTACTGTAAGTCAATTGCGGGCATTGTAT
>JAQUYE010000081.1 GCA_028691965.1 Paludibacter sp.
CACCTGGATGTAAATACGTTAGATTACAAAAATATTCATCTTACAGCAGATGTTCGACACGGTGGTACATCAGCCAATAAAGTTGTACTTCAATACACAGTCAACGGTTCTACCTGGTTAGATGCAGTGACTTTTACATCGAATTCGGGGGATACCTGGTATAAGCGAAGCTATGATTTTAGTGAAATTCAGGAAGTGGATAATAATTCGAAATTTGCCGTACGATTTGTAACTGCTTTTGATGGAATCAACTATAAAGCTACAGGATTTGAAAAGATATATGCAACTACGGGTCCAATCAGATTTGACAATATTAGGTTCTCAGGACGCTTACTTACCGGTTTAAATGATGTTCAACCTGAACAATATACCTTTACAATAGAACATCGCGAATTAGTTTTTAACACTCTAATAAATTCAAATGTAAGTATTTACAGCATAGCAGGAAGTCAAGTGTATTCTCAGTTTACAGCATCATCTATCAATCTGAGTAGTCTAGATAAAGGAATTTATATTTTAGTCACAGATAATTTCAGAGCTAAGTTTATTCTGCATTAATTCCATCTTGTTAAGAAGTTAAATGCTTCAACAGCATTGTTATTCCTTTTTTAGAGTTCACTGGTAGTTGTTAGATCTTTTATTAGAAAGGTTAAAGCTTATCATTCGTTTTCATAGTACCAAATTGGCAATTTAATAAAGCCTTTACAACGTACTTATCAGCGGTAATTAACTAACATATATTTTATGATGAAAACATTCACATACAAGATGTTAGAATGTTGCATTGTTGGTATAGCCCATAAACCACTTGGATTGTTTTGGTAAAAAGATTAAAGTGTACAGGTTAACTGACTAAACCTTTTACGCGTAATTTACATTATGTATAATAGTGTTGTTAACTCTCTACCCTTAACGATGAATTTGTAAAGAATGATTCAAAATGCTTAGCGATTTATATTCAAACAAAAAAGCCCTGAAGAAAAACTCTTCAAGGCTTTTTTTTTTAGTTAACCAAAAATTTATTTTGTATATACCATGTTTGCTGTTTCTGATGGATGCAAATACCAATCAGTATTCTCTGTTCCACCTGATTTTGCCCAATTGTAAAAGTTAGGATATGCATCCGAAATTTTCACTCTTTCAACAGGATACTTATATGCAGAGCTTGGGAGCATTAAAGCCCATACCATGTTATTGGTATCTTTATAATTGTTAGTTGCTTTCGCTACTTTATCAGATGGAGCGTATCCGCCTAAATGGATTTCTTTACGATCATTACTATTAATTTCGCCTATTATCGTGTAAAAATTAAGCTTATCTACACTTACACTTTCCTGACTAACAGGAGTAGCGAAAGTTAATTCAAAACTATAAGTTGAAGTAGCTGTCTTAGCAATTTTGTTATAAGTGTTTACAATAGCAAAGGTATCAGGATCAATTCCAAATAAAACATGAATATTTTCAAATAAGATGAAATTTGCTTTTGTCTGATCAGCTTCGCTTCTTCCTACATCCCCGGTTGAAACAAGACTTATGGATCCAGCTGGAACACCATCTAATTGCAATGCAGCAGTTATTCTCTTAGTTGAACCAGCAGCCATTGGTGTTAACTGGAAAGTCATTTTTTCAACTAAATTGCTGCTGTTAATGTATTTGGTGATTGCGTGAATTTTAAATACAAAATCATTCATATCATAATCACCCATGTGCGGCCAAAGATCTTCCATTGAATAAATATAGTCAGTACCTTCAATCATCTCAATTGGGAAGGTTGGATCAACCGGTGGTGCACCTCCGCCCCCACTATTGTTTAAACCTCCAAGATTACAATCTGATGATGGTACAACTGATGATGGACTTTCAGACAGTTCCACATCAGCTCCTAAAGTTTTAAAGAAATTGGCTCCTGGAGCAGTACCAGGATAGACAACAAATTCCAGATTGCCAGTTAAATCTAATACCTTCCATCCGTTGGGGTTTGCTAATTTCCATGAAATAAATACGGGTTGTACATCATTCAAAAGTGTACCATTTATTATAACATCCCAAGTAAACACAACGCCAGACTTTTTTACTTCATTTACATTGTTATAACCCAGATCGATTGCCCTGAATATTGAACCACCTTCAAGATTAAATGTAACACCGTCAAGTTCAACATCTTGACACTTGATCATCGCTCCGTCAGCATTATTAATTATAGATTTACTACCTGCTTTCAGGTCTTCTGTTTCTATGCGACAGTAATTGTAAATGATACCTCCACCGTTCATATAATTCAGATAGCCGGTTTTAATTACGTGATTATTATAGACGAATGCCGTTAAGTTGTTGGATGTAAATGCATTGTCTGCCTCAATAGTACCATTGTTAACTAAAGTAGTATTTGAATTCATGGAGAAATTGCCAGATAAATCAAATACTCCATTGTTGGTAACTACTGTATTATTGGTTAGATTAAATTCGGGGGCTACAATTGAACCATTATTAACTACATTGCCGTTATTAAGAATTTGAATAGCATTTCCGACTGTCAGAGTTCCGTCATTAACTAACATGGTACCTGTTGAACCAATACGTAAGCCATCGGATATTTGTATTGTAGCACCTTCGTAGACAGCTAAAACCGAGTTGTTTTGTTCAAATGTCAGGTTTTGTTTTAGAGAAATGGTAACTGTTGAACCAGGTAAAAGTACTAATTTGAAACCGGGCGCTAAGTTCGGATTTTTTTTGTCAAGTACTAGATTACCTTTCACATACACTTCGGTATTTGTATGCCAGTTAATAGTCGGATCGGTAACTGTTGTGCCTTCTGCAATGTAAAACGCACCACTTGAGTTTATGGTGACACCATTACCGACTATAGTTGTATATGTTGCTGGTAGAACATAGTCAGTAGCCTTGTTGTTTTGGACGGGAGCTACCTTCATTGGAGCAACTTTCATTGGTCCGGCTGACTTGGCATTTGAGGGCACAAAACTAAGTTGTGCTTTGCCATTCTGTTGCAATTCCTGTACACTGAGCACCTTCACAACCGACTTCCCGGTAGGATCAGTCTGACGAACAAACAATGAATTTACAAACTGAGGAATAACCACACGGGTTGAAAACGTTTTGCTTTGATTACCAACTCCTGCAGCCAGAAGATTTACGACTGTGTCGGTAATATACGGATTTTGGTCGTATACTTCAATTTTATAGAAGTATTGACCGTTAAATTTATCGTTAACGTTTACCGTTAAATCGATAGTTTTTACTGTAACATAATTAAAGTCCGATGGAATGTCACTATTGTTAATCGTTGTCTCAGGTGTGTCGTCACACCCCTGAAAGAGGAAAGCAACACCGAACAAGACTCCCATAAGGACCAGGCTTAAGGTAGATTTTCTAATTGTCATCTGTTTTAAATTGTTTAGATTGATAATCTGAATTTTAGATGTGACAAAGATACAAAAGTTACATTTTATTATACTATACCAAGTTGTTATATTATATTAAAAACCTACAGCTGAACAGTTAATTCTATTCGTACTATAGGTTTTAATATTGCTTCACTTTAACTAAACCAGACATTTTAAACCAAGCAGTTCATGCAAAAATTAACTTATTTAGCTTTTGGATAGTTGTAGATATTAAGCATTTTCAGTTTTAGGAAGGTTTAGAATCAAATGTAATTCTTCCAGTTGAGAAGCATCTATTACAGAAGGTGCATCAATCATTACATCTCTTCCGGAGTTGTTTTTCGGGAATGCGATGCAGTCGCGAATTGAATCTAATCCGGCAAAAAGAGATACTAACCTGTCCAAACCAAAAGCTAAACCACCATGAGGAGGTGCTCCATATTTAAAGGCGCTCATCAGGAATCCAAACTGTGCTTCAGCTTTTTCGGCAGTAAAGCCCAATAATTCGAACATTCTGTTTTGCAACTTGCTATCGTGAATACGTATCGATCCCCCACCCAATTCTACGCCATTTACGACTAAGTCGTAAGCATTAGCTCTTACTTTGCCGGGGTCGGTATCAAGATATGGAATGTCTTCAGGTTTGGGTGAAGTAAACGGATGATGCATAGCATAGAAGCGTTGCGACTCTTCATCCCATTCGAATAAGGGGAAGTCGATAACCCATAAGGGTTTAAATACGTTTTTATCACGTAAACCCAATCGAGCGCCCATTTCGAGGCGTAATTCGTTCAGGGCTTTTTGAGTTTTTGTTTTATTGCCTGCCAGTACTAATATTAAATCACCCGGTTGTGCATTAAATAATGATACTATGGATTTGAGATCTTCTGATGAATAGAATTTGTCAATTGACGATTTAAGCGAACCATCGCTTTCGTATTTTATATATACCAATCCCTTAGCGCCAATTTGGGGACGTTTTACAAACTCCGTAAGTTCGTCGAGTTGCTTACGGGTGTAGCCGGAACATTGAGAAGCGCAGATACCACCTACATATTCTGCTGAATCGAATACTACGAAGTCTTTACCAGAAACTGCATCTTTCAATTCTACAAATTTCATGTCAAAACGAATATCCGGTTTGTCTGAACCATAGTATTTCATGGCATCAGCATAAGTCATTCGTGGAAATACTCCTTCAAAACTTACTCCTTTTATCTCATTAAATAAATGCTGAATCAGTCCTTCGAATATTTGTAGTACATCTTCCTGTTCTACAAACGACATTTCACAGTCAATTTGAGTGAACTCAGGCTGACGGTCAGCTCTTAAATCTTCGTCGCGAAAACACTTGGCAATTTGAAAATAACGGTCAAATCCTGAAACCATCAATAATTGCTTGAACAACTGTGGTGATTGTGGTAAGGCGTAAAACTGACCCGTATTCATACGGGAAGGTACAACAAAGTCCCTGGCTCCTTCGGGAGTAGAACCAATCAAAATTGGCGTTTCTACTTCCAGAAAGTCTTGTTGATCCAGGAAGCGACGTGTTTCAAATGTAATCTGGTGACGAAGCATCAGGTTGGAGCGCACAGACTGACGTCTTAAATCCAGGTAACGATATTTCATTCGGATATCATCGCCGCCATCAGTTGTATCTTCAATTGTAAAAGGAGGTGTCAGCGACTCATTAAGAATTGTAAGTTTCTCAACAAGAATCTCTACATCGCCGGTACCCATGTTTTTGTTTTTACTGGAACGTTCAGCAACAAGTCCGGTTACGTTAATAACATATTCTCTGCCGAGTTTATTTGCTTTATCGCATAACTCTGAATTAGTTTCCTGATTAAAAACCAATTGCGTAACACCATATCTGTCGCGCACATCAACAAAGGTCATTCCACCCATTTTACGAGTCCGCTGAACCCATCCGGCAAGTGTTACACTTTCACCAATATTTTCACTGCGGAGTTCCCCGCAAGTCTTTGATCTGAACATCTCTCAAGTTATTTTTAAATTGAATACAAAAGTAGTAAAATTTACGTATTTAAGCTTTATCGTTTATGTTCAAAGCGGAACATAAACTATTTTTTTTGTTTTGAAATAGTCTTCATTAAAATAAGTACTTATCTCGTAGCTTTCGGCGATGCTTTTGAACGGAATAATTTCGTGAGTTAGTTCTCCCCCCTTCAAACAAATTAAACCATTGGGCATTGCATTATGCTGCCTGGAAGCAATATTCTTTCTGACTAAAGTCACTAAGTCCGACAAAGGCATTACAGCTCTGCTTACTACAAAATCATACTTACTTTTTTCTTCCTGAGCCCGCAGATGTTTTAGCGTAATGTTGGTAAGTCCGATAGCAGTAGCAACCTCCTGCCCCACTCTGATTTTCTTGGCTATTGAATCGATTAGTGTGAATTTACACTCCGGAAACAGGATGGCTAACGGGATTCCGGGAAAACCACCACCGGTACCTACATCGAGTATAGAAGTAGTATCACGGAAATGTAGTAGCTTTGCAATCGCCAGTGAATGTAAAACATGATGCAGGTAAAGATTTTCTATGTCTTTTCGGGAAATAACATTGATTTTGGAGTTCCAATCGGTATACAGATCATATAACATTTCAAATTGATGCTGCTGTTGATCAGTTAATTCCGGAAAATATTTAAGAATAGATTGCATGATGAATAATTTTATGACTGCAAAAATAGTAAAAACAAATGCAATTTTAATTTGCTGGTTACAATTATTTATTTTACCTTTGCAGCCGCTTTAGCGATTACGGGGTGTAGCGCAGTCCGGTTAGCGCACCTGCTTTGGGAGCAGGGGGTCGTGGGTTCGAATCCCGCTACCCCGACACATGAAAGAGGCCATATGTTTAACTACATATAGCCTCTTTTTGTAGTTACTAAAGATGTAGTATCTTTGTCATCCAATTAAAATAAAACTTTAAAAGAAAAGAATTATGAGAGCCTATGTATTTCCCGGACAGGGAGCCCAATTTCCAGGAATGGGAAAAGATTTATACGAAAACTCTTCCTTAGCTAAAGAATACTTTGAAAAAGCAAATACTATACTTGGTTTTCGGATTACCGACCTTATGTTCGAAGGTACTGCAGAAGATTTGAAACAAACCAGGGTTACTCAGCCTGCCATCTTTTTACATTCGGTAATTTCAGCTCTTGTTATGGGAGAAGATTTTAAACCTGAAATGGTTGCAGGTCATTCACTGGGCGAGTTTTCGGCACTGGTTGCCGCCAAAGCATTAAGTTTTGAAGATGGATTGGTATTGGTGTCTAAAAGAGCACAGGCAATGCAAAAGGCTTGTGAATCTGAGCCTTCGACCATGGCAGCAGTATTGGGATTGAGTGATGAGGATGTCGAAGAGGTTTGTGATGGAATTAAAGATGAAATTGTTGTGCCAGCTAATTATAATTGTCCGGGACAACTCGTAATATCCGGTTCCATTGCCGGAATCGATAAGGCATGTGAAGAATTAAAGGCTAAAGGAGCTAAACGAGCCCTCAGGTTGCCGGTTGGAGGTGCATTCCACTCCCCACTTATGCAGCCTGCAGCAGAAGAATTAAAAGCCGCTATTGATGCTACAATAGTATCCAGTCCTATTTGTCCGGTGTATCAAAACGTAAACGCCTATCCACAAACTGATCCGGCATCTATTAAGGAGAATCTGATTGCGCAGCTTACAGCTCCGGTACGGTGGACACAAACTGTAAAAAACATGATTACAGATGGTGCAACTGATTTTGTTGAAGTTGGTCCCGGTGATGTATTAAAAGGACTAATTAAGAAAGTAAATCCTGAAGTAACAGCACACTAATCATATTGGCAGGAATCTATCTACATATTCCCTTTTGCAAACAACGGTGTAACTATTGCGATTTTTACAAAGTGCTTAGTTTAGAGCACACCGAACGTTTTACAGAGGCACTGAAATCCGAATTAATTGAACGAACCAATTACCTGGACAGTGCCTCTGTTCATACGATCTATTTTGGAGGTGGAACTCCAAGTGTGTTGACTTATGAGCAATTTAACACCATCTTCGAGACTGTTTTTCAACAGTATACAGTTGATGAGGATGCTGAAATTACACTTGAGGCTAATCCCGATGATTTAACGTCGGAATATCTTCACATGCTTTCCGGTCTGCCATTCAACCGGCTTAGTATTGGAATTCAATCGTTTGATGATGCTGAATTAAAAGCTGTAAACAGGCGACATAGTGCCAAACAGGCCATTCAGGCCGTTAATGATGCACGTAAAGCTGGTTTTGAGAATATAAGTATTGATTTGATTTACGGTCTTCCGCGTCAATCATTTGAACAGTGGCAACAGAACCTGGAACAGGCTTTCCGGCTTAAACCTGAACATATATCAGCATACGGCCTGACTTACGAAGAAGGGACCGGTCTGTGGAAACAACGCGAAAAAGGAATTGTAACCGAATTGCCGGATGAATTAATGCTTCGGATGTATAGGTATATGTTGCAGCAAATGAGCGAAAAGGGTTACGATGCCTATGAAATATCCAACTTCGCTTTAGCAGGATGCAAATCGCGTCATAACAGTTCCTATTGGGAAATGATCCCCTACCTCGGTGTTGGTCCGTCTGCTCACTCTTACAACGGTAGTAGCCGACAATGGAACAAGCCGAACCTGCTGAGCTATATGCAGGGTTTTGAGCAACACAGTTATACTCCCGAAGTGGAAATGCTAACTGAGAATGATGCTTACAACGATTTTGTAATGGTTAGGTTACGCACAAGAGAAGGGATTGATCTGAACGTCCTTAAAAATAAGTACGGACAACCATATTATGAATGGTGTTTAGCTCAGGCAGATGTATATTGTAGCTCCGGTCATCTGACTCGCACTGACAATCGTTTGCACTTAACCCTTGATGGGATTGAAATTTCGAATTCCATTATAGCTTCGCTGATGAAAACAGACTAAATTTCATTAATCAGTGTTAATCGCCGGTGCTTTGTTTTTCGAGTGAATTAAATGTTTAGTAAAAAAGTGTACATTTGTCGTTTAAACGTTTAATAATATGACTTCAGCTAAGCAGACAAGCGAATTAAGAAAAAAAATAAACCGTATCTTCTGGTTGACCTTCGGTGCTTTCTTACTATTCGTTGTATTCCTGTTTTTTGCAATCAGCAAAGGTTGGTTAGGCTATTTGCCTGCTATCGACCAGTTACAGAACCCGATTAACAAGTATGCTACGGAGTTATATTCCTCTGATTTAAAGCTGATCGGGAGCTTTTCAGAAAGTAACGACAATCGTATCCGAACTGATTACTCACAGATTTCTCCTAATGTAATTCAGGCATTAATCGCAACTGAAGATGAACGTTTCTACGAACATTCAGGAATCGATGGCAGAGCGCTGGCCCGTGTATTAGTGAAACGTTTGTTACTCTTTCAAAAAAATGCAGGGGGTGGAAGTACCATAACGCAGCAGTTGGCAAAACTGCTCTACTCTCCTAAAGCTGATAACCTTATTCAACGTGCCTTACAGAAGCCTATCGAATGGGTAATATCTGTTCAGTTAGAGAGTATTTATACGAAAGAAGAAATAATAACGCTTTATCTTAATCAGTTTGATTTTCTGTATAATGCAGTCGGTATTAAGTCGGCCTCAAAGGTATATTTCAATACAAGTCCCGACCGACTTAAACCGGAAGAGGCTGCTACACTGGTTGGAATGTGTAAGAATCCCTCCTACTACAATCCCCGCAGGTTTCCCGATCGTTCAAGAGACCGCAGGAATGTCGTTTTTGATCAGATGTACAAAGCTGATTTACTTACAAGAGCAGAAGTTGATTCCTTAAAGAACTTACCTTTAGAACTTGACTTTCATCGTGGTGATCATAAAGAAGGGTTGGCAACCTATTTCAGGGAATATTTACGTATGACCATGACGGCCAAGAAACCGAATCGCTCGAACTATGCCAGCTGGCAGGATCAGCAATACAAGGAAGATAACTGGCAATGGGAAAATAATCCTTTGTACGGATTCTGTGTTAAGAATACAAAATCGGACGGTTCTCCCTATAATATATATACGGATGGACTGAAGATTTACACTACCATCGATTCGAGGATGCAAAAGTATGCCGAAGATGCTGTATACGAACATTTAAAGGGATTACAGAAGACCTTTTTTAAAGAAAAAAAGGGACGTTCCTATGCCCCTTTCTCCCGCCATGTATCGCAGGATGAGATCGAAACTTCATTGAACCGGGCTATGAGAGATTCGGAGCGGTATCGCAGATTAAAAAAAGCCGGTGCCTCTGCCAACGAAATAAAGCAATCATTTGCTACTCCTGTCGAAATGCAACTCTTCTCATACGAAGGTACAGTTGATACGATCATTACTCCCATGGATTCTATCCGATACATAAAGCATTTCCTTCGTACCGGTTTTATGTCGATGGATCCTAAGAATGGACATGTGAAAGCGTATGTTGGCGGACCAAATTACACTCACTTCCAGTATGATATGGCCACCAAGGGTAAGCGTCAGGTAGGTTCTACTATAAAACCCTACCTATATACCCTGGCCATGGAAGAAGGGTTGTGGCCCTGTGATAAAGTAATTAATCAGCCTATAACGCTGACCGATTCAAACGGCAGGCCATGGTCGCCCCGAAACTCTGGCAGAACCCGTATTGGTGAGGAAGTTACCCTGCGTTGGGCATTAGCAAATTCAAATAACTGGATTTCAGCTTATTTGATGAATATGTTCACCCCTGAAGCATTGGTTCGTTTAATGCACTCTTTTGGAATACGGAGTCAATTGGACCCTGTTATTTCATTAAGTCTCGGTCCGGCTGACATATCAGTAGCCGAAATGGTAGATGCCTATACAGCATTTCCTAACAAAGGAATACGAGTGGACCCGATGTATGTGACACGTATAGAAGATTCGAATGGAAACGTTATTGCCTCTTTTACACCTCAGATGCATGAGATATTCAGTGAGTCGACTGCTTACAAAATGATTTATATGCTTCGAAGCGTAGTTGACGGTGGTACAGGTGGAAGAATTCGTAGTCGCCATGGCCTGACCATGCCTATGGGAGGAAAAACCGGAACTACCAATAATAATTCGGATGGATGGTTTATGGGTTTTACTCCTTCCCTTGTGTCGGGTGTATGGGTAGGTGGAGAAGATCGTTCGATTCATTTTGATGGAATCGCCGAAGGACAGGGAGCCAGTATGGCTTTACCAATCTGGGGTATCTATATGAAGAAGGTACTTTCAGATCCGACGCTCGGATATTCAGCTACCGAACAATTTGATGTTCCATCATCGTTTAATGTCAACGAAGGTTGTGAGGAAAATACATTTGATGAGTAAACTTCTAAAAAAAACAGCGCTATTGCTACTGTTGTGGGGAAGTTTCTCACCCCTGTCAGCACAGCTTAATACTGATCGTATCCTGACGATTGGTCGTAATGCGCTGTATTTTGAAGATTATGTACTTTCCATCCAGTACTTTAACCAGGTTATTGAAATTAAGCCCTTTATTGCAGAGCCTTATTTGTACCGAAGTATAGCTAAAATCCAACTCGGCGATTACGAAGGAGCCGAAGCTGACGGTACTGCTGCCATTACAAGAAATGCCTTTTTGCCTGAAGCCTATTATGCCAGGGGATTTACGCGCATGAAACTCGGAAAGTACAGTGATGCTATCAGGGATTTTACAAAAGCAATAGAGTTTAGTCCTGAAAGCCGACACCTCGTGTTGAGTCGTATCGATGCGTACGAACGGCTCGGTAACTACGAAGAAGCTATGAAGGATCTTGAAAACCTTATGATATTATCTCCCCGGAATACGCAGTTATACTACGATAAAGGACGATTGTTGTTAGCCATGAAAGATACTACGGCTGCTGAGGAGAGCTTCACAAAACTTA
The DNA here is from genome assembly GCA_028691965.1 of Paludibacter sp. Classification (GTDB taxonomy): domain Bacteria; phylum Bacteroidota; class Bacteroidia; order Bacteroidales; family Paludibacteraceae; genus Paludibacter. The sequence continues at coordinate 11,355 of JAQUYE010000081.1, forward strand.
TACAATCTGACAAAAATTCACATGTTGGCTACAGTGCACGGGCATTAATCTATCATCAAAAAGGAGATCTGACTGCCGCTTACAACGATTATTCAAAAGCCATAGAATTAGATACCCGTCATTTCGGTGATTATATGAACAGAGGAATTATTAATGTCAGGGAAAAACGCTTTATGGAGGCCTTAACCGATTACGATAAGGCAATTGAATTAGAACCCAACAGCGTGTTGGCTTACCTTAACCGGGGTATCCTGCGGGCTGATCTGGGCGACGATAACAATGCCCTGAAGGATTTTACAAAGGTGCTTCAAACCGACAGTACCCTGATGGAAGCCAGGTATAGTAAGGCTGTGCTGGAATTAAAACTTAAAAACTACCGCGAAGCTATCCGCGATTATGAGCTTATACTGAAGAAGCACGAATATTTTTTACCGGCTTATTGGGGCATAGCCCAGGCATACGACGGATTAAACAACGTTCGTGAAGCTTTCCGCTTCCGGCAAAAAGCATACGACCTGGAGCGTAACCGGGAGCAGATAAGAGAAAAAATGCGGCAAAATCTTGAAGCAAAAGCAACCATTGCCGATAATCAACCTGCTGAAAAGGAAACCCGTAAGACAGAAGTATTTAATCGCTATGCAACTCAGAATATTGAAGAAGCCGCTTCCGGCTCTAAATACTCAAATACGAGCCGGGGTCAGGTACAAAGCAGATTTGTTGATGTTATAAACGAACGAAATTTTGTTATCAGCTATTATTCGAAGGACGATGAGTTGCGCCGCACTACCTTGTTTCATCCAATGATAGTTGAATACAACCGCAAACGGGTTCTACCGGCAACCATAAAAGTTACT
>JAQUYE010000082.1 GCA_028691965.1 Paludibacter sp.
CGACCTGGAAGGGGTTGAAGGTGATATTTCGAGTAATTTTGTGGCTTCTATAGTTAGCGATTCGATAAACGGGGGAATTTGGGTGGGTACCCGTTCGGGTGTTAATTTTATAACGTTACCTAATCGTGTCATCTACCGTTTATTTGAAGGTTCCGTAGTTCTTGATGATTTACGCTATGTGACGGGTATGATAATAGATACTCAATCCAGACTTTGGATAGGAACTTCCAACGGACTGTTCATGGTGAATCTTAGTACGACCGACATTAAAGCGGGTAAAGTTGATTACGAATACTTTAAAAATGAGTTGTCTGATTCACAATCGTCAAAAGTAGAAAAGATTAACTGTGTGCTTCAGGCATCCGATGGCACGATCTGGTTGGGTAGTAACGGGCATGGAATATACCGGTTGAACGAAGATTCAGGTAAGAAGGAGTTTGAACGAATTGACGAGACAGACGGTCTGATTGACAATGTCGTATATGGCTTGTTGGAAGATGAGGCCGGTAATTTATGGATGAGTACCGATCGTGGGTTATGTGCTTATAACCCTCTTCATTCTACCTTCCGGTATTTTACTACTGCCGATGGATTAATCTCTAATCAGTTTTACTGGGATGCTTATTACAGGGGGAAAGACGGAAAAATGTATTTCGGACATGTAGCTGGACTGACAGCTTTTGAACCCCTTAAATATTCAGCACAACATTCTTCAAATAGAGTATCAATCACCCGAATCTCGGTTCTTAATGAACTCATTTTTCCGGCCCGACCTGATATGGGAGGTAAGTACCTGCATTTCTCGTCAGATAATCAATTACAAAGAATTCGTTTAAAAGAGTCCGACAAAACCTTTAGTGTTGAGTTCTCGTCGCTTAACTACCAACTACCCGATAAAATCAAGTATGCTTACCGCTTAAAAGGATTTGAAGATGAATGGCAAGAGCTAAAAGCAGATCGACGCTTCGCTAATTTTACTAATATTGGATGGGGGACTTACACACTGGAATTAAAATGTACGAATGCCGACGGAACCTGGTCGGATCAGCTAACAACGCTTCAAATCAAAATCATTCCTCCCTTTTATAAATCATTCTGGTTTATTTTACTCTTAGTTTCTGTGAGTGGATATGGCATCTATTTGATCATTACTCATCGGATTCGGAATCTTAAAGATCAGGAACTGTACCTTAAGCAAATGGTCGAAGAGCGTACACAACAGATTGAAACCCAAAAGAAGAAACTGGAAGAACAAGCTCGTCAGGTACATGAAGCAACGGTAGATAAGATATCCTTTTTTACAAATATTACCCATGAGTTCCGTACCCCAATAACACTTATCATGGGGCCTGTAGAGCGTTCTCTTAAATTAAGTACGAATCCGAAGGTGATTGAACAACTCCGGATTGTACGACGTAATTCCCGTTTACTGTTATCCTTAGTCAACCAGTTGATGGATTTTCGTAAGATTGAGTCGGACAAGATGGAACTTGCAAAAGCCTATCACGATGTGGTTGAATTTCTGGAAGATATTATTGTTCCTTTTGAAGATATGGGGAAGGACAGGGGTATTCGCTTTAGTACACATTTCCGCATTCCGACACCTGAATTATACATCGATAAGGATAGCCTGCAAAAAGTAATTACAAACTTGTTATCCAATGCATTAAAGTTTACACCCGATAAAGGGTTGATCTCTATAGTAGCCAGTGTGTATACTGACAAATCGGATCAAAAGGAAAAATTATACATTGCTATAAAAAATTCCGGCAGTAAGATTCCCGAAGATGAGCTGGAGCTCATCTTTGACCGCTTCTATCAATCAAAAGGTAACGGTCGGCAATCCGGCTACGGCCAGTCAGGTACGGGTATAGGATTGTTTCTTTGTCGCAGGTTAGTTGAATTGAATAACGGAAAAATTGATGCAATGAATCTGCACGATGGAGGTGTAAGTTTCCGGTTTGTAATTCCGGTTGAACGACCGGGCATAGCGATTGAAGAGGTCATCAAACCGGCTGAGAAATTTACCGAAGAGCATATGTTGGAAACTGAAATGCAACCTGCCGGAACAAAAAGCAAATCGACCATACTTATTATTGAGGATAACGCAGATATGCGACAATTTATAAGCTTGCTGTTGAAAGACGAATACGATGTGCTCGAAGCTTCCAATGGTGTAAAAGGGTTGGAAATAACAAATCGCTACCAACCGGATATAATTATTAGTGATATTATGATGCCGGATATGGATGGAATAGAATATTGCAGACAGGTAAAATCGAGCTTTACAACTTCTCATATTCCGGTTATCATGTTAACAGCCAAGTCAGGAACAGAGACTCAGATTGAAAGTATGAATAGTGGTGCTGATGCATTTCTTACCAAACCGTTTGACGAGGAGTTACTAATGGCTGTAATCAGGAATCTCAATGAGAAGAAGAATAAATCTCAACTTAGTTTTGCTGAGAAAATGGATACATCGGTATTGAATATAAGTAATGAGTCACAGGATAAGAAATTCCTGGATAAAGCCCTGGATATTCTTAAAAACAATTATACCAATCCGGATTTTGATGTAACTGAATTTATTGATTCTATGGCTATAAGTCGGAGCTTACTCCACAAGAAACTGACAACCCTTGCCGGACAGTCGGCCAGCAGGTTTATACGGACTTACCGGTTGAATATGGCAAGAGAGATTCTTTTACAGAACAGAGAGTCACACTCACTTAACATTTCTGAGATAGCCTATCAGGTAGGCTTTAACGATCCAAAATATTTTACCCGCTGTTTCACAAGGCATTTCGGAATACAACCAAGTGCTTTCAGAGATGAAATGTAAATTTGTCTCCCTAAAAGAACTAAATTTACACTTTAATTGTGCATTGAACACTTATTTTTGCAGTAGAGAATACACGTAAATCTAATAGTATAAAACATGAAAAAGACGAGATTAGTACTCCTCGGCATTATGCTGGCGGGAGTGGTACAGGTTGCACACATGCAAACTACCATAACGGTCGACACCCGTAAGCCCGGATCAACTATTCAGCCCACAATGTATGGTATCTTCTTCGAGGATATTAATTATGGTGCCGACGGTGGTCTTTATGCTGAAATGATAAAAAACCGTTCCTTTGAATTTCCTCAACACCTGATGGGTTGGAACAGTTTTGGCGACGTAAAGATACATAACGACGGTCCTTTTGACCGTAATCCCCATTATGCCCGACTTACCTGGCCGGGACATGACCACAAACATACCGGACTCGACAATGAAGGTTTCTTCGGAGTTACAGTTAAACAAGGTGAAACCTATCGATTCTCGGTTTGGGCTCGTGTTGCTGCGCTTATTTCCGGAAAGGAATCAATTCGTATTGAGCTGGTTGGAGCAGATAATGAGGTTATTACCCGTCAGAATCTCATCATTGATTCTAAAGACTGGAAAAAATACCAGCTGGAACTAAAACCAGGCAGAACCGATGCCAAAGCCCGCCTTCGTATTTTCCTTACTTCCAAAGGGAGTCTGGACCTGGAGCATATTTCCCTGTTCCCTACTGAAACATGGAAAAACAGAGAAAACGGGTTACGTAAAGACCTGGCACAAGCACTTTACGATTTAAACCCCGGTGTTTTCCGTTTCCCGGGGGGATGTATTGTTGAAGGTACTGACCTGCATACCCGTTACGACTGGAAAAAGTCGGTTGGTCCGGTCGAAAACCGTCCGTTAAACGAAAACCGTTGGCAATATACCTTCCCTCATCGTTTCTTTCCCGACTATTACCAGTCGTATGGAATGGGTTTTTACGAATTTTTCGAACTGTCGGAAGACCTGGGTGCAGAACCACTTCCAATTGTGAGTGTAGGACTGGCATGTCAGTTCCAGAACGGCTGTTGCGAAGCTCATGTACCTGTAGGTGAACTTAGTGATTACATTCAGGATGCGCTGGATCTGATTGAATTCGCCAATGGTGATGTATCAACAACATGGGGTAAAGTACGTGCCGAAATGGGACACCCTGCACCTTTTAATCTGAAATTTTTAGGTATTGGTAACGAGCAATGGGGACCGGAATATCCTGAACGGCTGGAACCTTTTATGAAGGCTATTCGTGCTAAATATCCTGAAATACAAATTATTGGTAGTTCAGGTCCCGGGTCGGAAGGAAAGGACTTTGAATTCTTGTGGCCGGAAATGAAGCGACTGAAAGTTGATTTAGTGGATGAACATTTCTACCGTCCGGAAAGCTGGTTCCTTGCTCAGGGTGCTCGTTATGATAACTATGACCGGAAAGGTCCTAAAGTTTTTGCCGGAGAATATGCCTGTCACCCGAGAAACAGAAAAAATAACTTCGAATCAGCTTTGATGGAAGCTGCTTTTATGACCGGATTGGAACGCAACGCCGACATCGTTCATATGGCAACTTATGCACCCTTGTTTGCACATGTGGAAGGATGGCAATGGCGTCCCGACCTTATCTGGTTTGACAATATGAAAAGTGTTCGATCCATTAATTATTATGTACAACAGCTGTACGGTCATTATCCGGGCACTCATGTTTTAAAAACACTTTCAGGAAAAACGCCACTAACCGGTCAGGATGGTTTATTTGCAAGTTCTGCACTTGACAAAGATAAGAATCAATTGATTCTTAAAATAGCCAATACAGCTGATAAGGTTAACGAAGTGAATTATGTATTTAATCGATTAAAAGCTGCTGAACGGGATGCTAAATGCATACAGTTAACTTCACCGGATCTGGATTGGGAGAATACCCTGGAAGAACCGAATAAGGTGATACCAGTGGAGAAAGCAATGAAAGTTGATTCAAACACACTGAAACTTGAATTACCTGCAAAATCCTTTACAGTGGTTATAATCAATCTCTGAAAATTAACATAATATCCTCCTGTAGTAAATTGCAGGAAGATATTAAACTACTATATTTGTAAATCCTTTTATTTAATCTTTAATTTAATATTCAACAGTATGAAGAAATCTTACATTTATCTTGGCCTGATTGCCTTATTGGGCTTTGGTGGACAAAGTATGGCTCAGACCGATCCCGGTACGACTCATCTTAAACATCAATGGACATTTGATGAGGGTGTGATCGATCATGTAGGCAACCTGGAAGGCACGCTCGTAGGAGCTGCTAAAGTAGCGAGTAAAGCACTGAATACCACTTCAGGAGGTCATTTCTCAATGCCGGCTGAACAGATAGGTATCAATGCTTATCCGGAACTGACACTTGAGCTCTGGCATACTTCTGCATCCGGTGTCAATACCGGTAACACTATGCATGCATATTTTGGAAATACCCGTGCGGCGGGTGATTATGGTGTTAACTATCTTTACATGGCAGGAGCTAATGGTTCACGAAGTCGTGGCGCGATTTCATGTTTGAATGAATCGGAGCCATGGAGTGCTGAAAACGGTGTTAATGGTACTAAATATGATGATGGACTTTTACACCATCTGGTAACCGTTGTTGATGCAGAAGAAATCATTTTTTATATCGATGGCGTAAGAGTAGGTGCAGACAGTTTGTCGACTGATAATTCAATCGCAAATATTGCTTCTGCAAAAGCATTGCTTGCCGCCAGTGGATATACAAATGACCCAACCTGGAAAGGCTTGATTCACAAATTCAGTATTTACAACAAAGCGCTTTCTGATGCTAACGTATTGTATATGTTCCAGGACGGTGCCGAAGATCAGGAAGTAATGACAACTACTATGTCGGCAATCGGACTTGATACAAACTATCCTGCTGAAATGTTTAATTTCAGTAGTGCTAATTTAGGCAACGACATCGAAATTACTGCACCGGCAGGTATCATGGTTGAGCCTTCAACGATCACTAAAAATCAGAATGATGTTCCTGTAGCTGTAATATGGGATATGGTAACACCTGTAGATGGTGATGTGCTGTTTAAAAGTGGCTCAACTGAAGTGGCAGTTAGAATTAAGACTGTAGACGATAGTCAGTGTTTCACCCGACTTTACGATAATGTTGAAAACATTGTGGTTGATATGGGCTGTAATAACCTTAGTAACTTTGGTGGCTGGGGTGCAAAGAGTATGGTTACTGTAATTGACGATCCTACTAATGTTTATTGTGGAGCTAACGCAATATCAGTTGGTAACGGAGTTGGTACAGGTACCGGTTCGCTGGACGTTGTTTTAACAGGTTTGATTTTACCAAGTACTACCTATCGTGTGAAAGCAATGGTTAAAACAATCGGCGGAACGTATCAGATTGGTGTTTGGGGATGGCAGGAAGGTCAGGGTGACCTCAACAATCCTATCGACACACAGGGTGAATGGATGCCATTGGAATTTACCTTTACTACAGGTGAAACCCTAAACCCAACTGATCAGGGAATGTTCTTCAATAATTATAACCTGACAGGTACAATGGGTTATATCGACAACTGAGAAATGTACGAAGTATTAGATCCAGTACTTTCTGTTAACTATAAAGAACTGGCATTTGATCCGGAATACAAATCGGCCGACGTAATTGTGACCGGTAGCAACTTATTTGAAAACGTTACTGTTACTGCTCCTGCAGGATTTACTCTAAGTACTGCCAGCTTTACTCCAAACGAAGAAGGTCGTGTTATTGCTGATACTGTTACAGTTACCTGGGATGGCACTACTGCTGTGGCAGGTGATTTGGTTATTGCCGGTGGTTCTGCCTCTGTAGTTATCCCTGCAAAAACAACTGCTGTATCAAATCTTGATTGTTATGTACCTCTTTATACAGACAAAACGAACATCGTTCCGGATCCTTATTTAAACGATCCAACTAAATTTGGTGGATGGGGAGAGAAAAAGTTTGTTTCTATTGTATCAAAACCTGATAGTGTTTTATGTGGTAGTCATTCCGGTTTAATTGACGGTGGTGGTTCCATGGACGTAATTCTTACCGGTTTGATGAAAACAAATACTCAGTACATTGCACGTCTTCAGATTCGCACTTTCGGAGGAAACTTCCAGTTAGGAGTATGGGGAATGGATGCATTTAATACTGCTGATGTATCTGATTCTTTGGACACACAGGAAGCCTGGGCTCCCATAACACTCACATTTGCAACAGGAGATTCATTACCGGATGTTCAGGGAATGTTCTTGAATAACTACCAACGTACCGGTAAACGTGCATTCCTCGACAACTGGGAATTATACGATTTAGGTCCGCTTAATGTTATTAATCCGGAAGTTGGTGAGAACAAAATTTACATGGCCGGTGGTCGTATCGTTGCTGATTTCCATCTTGCAACAGCTGCTCCGGTTGATTTGACAGTATATAACCTTCAGGGCGCACAGATACTCACTGAAAGCATGAGTGGTAACGCAGGTAAGAATGTTCGTATGCTGAATACTGATCTTGCTCCGGGTGTTTACATTGTGAAAGTTCATTCTCAAGGTAAACAGTTTGTCGGAAAAGTAATCAAATAGTGATTAATTAATGGTTTTTTAAGAAAGTCCCGGGCATTTTATATGTACCGGGACTTTTTTCTTATCCACTTAAAATAACTTTTTGTCCACCTTAATTCAAAAGCCTCCTTCTATTTTTGTTTCATTAATCTTTTAATCAATATACATATGAAACAAAAATTCTACTTTTCTTTGCTGATACTATTTGGACTGGGAATCAGTTCCTTTTTAACAGCTCAAACGGATCCGGGCACTACGAATCTGAAACACCAGTGGACTTTCGATGAAGGTACTGCAACCGACCATGTAGGAAATGTAACCGGTACGTTGCACGGTAACGCAAAGTTGGCAAACAAAGGATTAAACACCACCGGAAATGGTTATATGTCGCTCCCGGCAGCCGATATTGGAATTAGTTCATATCCGGAAATCACTACTGAGATATGGTGTACTTCTGATGCAGGAAAAAACACAGGATGGACAATGTTGAGTTATTTTGGAGCCTCTACGTCCGGGAATGGTAATAACTGTACGTTTGTATCCGTTGCACGGGCAGTTGATGGTAGTATGGCGGCTCTGGAAACTGCCGGCTTCTGGGATGGGGTTACAGGACCTGAATACGATGATGGAAGATTACATCATTTTGTGTCGACGATTAATTCCGAGACTATTAAATTCTACATTGATGGTACTCTTGTCGCTGTAGATACCCTTACAGCCGGTAATAGTATTGCCAATATAAGTACTTCACTTGCTTATCTTGGAAGAGGAGGATGGACGGCTGACCCGAATTGGCTGGGAGTTTTCCATAAATTCAGCTTATACGACAAAGCACTCAACGATCAGGAAATCGTGTATTTATACCAGGAAGGTGCTGAGAGTCAGTCGGTGATTTCAGCTACTATGACCTCATTAGCCCTGGATAATGATTATCCTGCCGAAATGTTTAATGTTACTAGTGCTAATCTTTCAGGTGATGTTACACTACAGGCTCCTGCCGGAATAATGCTTGAACCATCTACTATACCAGCTAATCAAAACGACATACCACTTGCTGTCATCTGGGATATGACAACTCCGGTTGATGGTAACCTTGTATTAACCAGCGGAACTACCGAGCTTATCATTCCTATCAAGACCGTTCAGACTGATGGTTGTTATACTCCTTTGTATGCAGATATTGAAAATATTGTTCCGGATCCGGGTGTGAATAATTTAGCCAATTTCTCCGGATGGGGAGAGAAAGCTATAGTTTCGATTATTACAGATCCTACGAATGTATATTGCGGTGCTAACTCTGCTGTTATTGGTGATGGCATTAAGGTGGGTTCGGGATCTATTAACGTTGATTTCACTAACATGATTCAACCCATGACTACCTATCGTATTCGTGCGATGGTAAAAACACTGGATGGTACCTTTCAGTTGGGAGTGTTGGGATACGAACTGGATCAGCCGGATATTAACTACGTTGTCAATACCGAAGGCGAATGGATGCCCATCGATTTTACATTTACTACCGGTGCAGTAATGGGAGATGTAAGAGTGATGTTCTTCAACAATTACTTGTGTACAGGTACAAAAGCATACATCGACAACTGGGAAATGTTCGAATACCCCGAGCCAACGCTTGTTACCAACAAAACCGAAATAGCTATGGATCCCGATTACAAGGAAGAGTTATTAGTTATTACAGGAAGTAATATGAGCAACAACCTTACACTTTCGGCTCCTGAAGGTATTTCGTTTAGTAAAACTACGGTTGTACCTAACGAAGAGGGTAAAATAACAGCCGACTCAGTAATGGTAAGTTGGGACGGAATAAATGCAATTGAAGGAACTGTTCAAATTAATACCGGCACAAGCGTTCTGGAAATTCCGATGAAAACAATTACTACTTCGAATGCTACTTGCTACGAACCCCTGTATACCGATAAACCGAATCTTGTTCCTGACCCCTATCTTAACAATCCGGCTATGTTTGGAGGTTGGGGAGTGAAGCGTCTGGTATCGGTTGTAACAAAATCGGATAGTATTTTTTGTGGAAGTCATTCAGGTTTGATTGACGGTCAGGGCTCCATTGATGTTATTCTGAATGGTATAGTGAAAAAGAATACCAGTTATCAGGCACGTGTGCAAGTTCGGACATTCGGAGGAGCATTCCAGTTAGGTGTTTTTGGATTGGATGCTGTTGCCGGAGGTGATGTTCAGGATTCAATAGATACACAGGAAGCCTGGGCACCTATCAGTCTTCAGTTTACAACCAGCGACTCATTAGCAGCCGAACAGGGTATGTTTATAAATAATTACGAGCGGTCGGGGAAGCGTGCTTTTGTAGATAACTGGGAATTGTATGAAATAGCTGCTACCGGAGTGCAAACACCAGAATTGGAAGGTTCGCGTGTGTTTATGCTCGAGAATAGAATAGTAGTTGACTTTAGTTTGGAATCAGCTCAATCACTTCAGCTTAGAGTGTTTAATTTACAGGGAAGTGAGTTGTATTCTGAAACAATACAGGCTGCTTCGGGCCATAATATTCGTAGTTTGCCTCTTAACTTAAACAAAGGTATTTATTTAGTATCACTACGAACTAAGAACCAGCGCAGCACTTTAAAACTTGTACATAACTAATACCACACTAAGATAAGTATAATAAAAAAAGTAAGCCTTGAAGTTAAAAACTCTCAAGGCTTACTTTTATTTTATTTTATATACCAGTTATCCGGATTCATCAGGAAATTTTTCATTCTTGCCGGATCATTGTATTTGGCAGCCACCTTTTCAGCGAGGTAAGAAGCATCATCTCCGTCTTTCATTCTACGAAGTGTAATTCGCATCAAATCGTGGTAGCGATTACCTTCAAATGCTGTTTCCAACGCCAACTCCTGCTGGATAAGATCTTCTACCATACGTACAGAGTCAAGTAAGGTAGCTTGTTTAGGCAAACGATAGAACGTTGTGTCCTTGTCCATATTCCCTAAACCTCTCATCCGGATACCTACGTTGTTTTGGAAGCGCATATCAGCAAAGTTCATATACTCAGCCAAAGGAACATCGCGTTCGCTTGCCGGTACAACTGAGGCATTAAACATGGTAGTACTGTTTAGCCCATGTTTAAGTACTGCAAATGCAGTGTTTGGTTTGTTCATTCGATTGATAGCTTCAGCATAACGGAGGTATAACAAAGCTGACCGATAGATTGTCACATTTTGCTGGTAAATCTTGTACTTATAAATGATGTAATCTGAAGGAGGATTATTGTCGAAGTTGAAGTCACTGCTAAACTGACGGGCAGTTTCTTCACTATACGAAATTGATCCGTATTTTCGCAAGTCACCATTTGTATTGGAAGCCTCATTTAAATAATACACCGGTGAGTCCCAGTTGTGGATAGCCAGTGCAGTAGGCCTGATCTTTTTATGGTTATTCAGCGTATCAAGTGTATAGTCCTGACCATATTCAGTAGGGCAGGTGATAGCAGTTATAACTTCACCCGAATTTATAAGAAGGGAATTAATCCAGTTTAAGGTTCCACTTGAACTTATGGTATTGTTTACGGAGGTCCATGAAGAGCTGTACTCTTTATTAATTGCTATACTGTTAGTGTACATGAGGTCCCTGTATTGCTCAGCCGCTTTTTGATACTCGCCTTTCCAGAGGTACAGATCGCCTAAAACAAATTGAACTGGGAAGAAAGAATAGTCGGTATTGTAGGCATCAATATATCCTATATTGGGAGTTGGTATAGAGCGAAGCGGTTCCAGAATGGGAATTAAGGAATCAGCAAGCGCTTCCATTGTTAACTCAGGGAAATTCATTTCAGCATCTTTTACTGAAAGAATTGGCTTTGAGTAGTACTTAGCAGTCTTAAAGTTTAACACAATCTGCATATAGGTCCATGCACGTATAGCCTGCACAGCGGCATAATGTTTTCTGCTAAGTAATTCACCCCGTTCCACCTTGGCTGTATCAAGGTAATTGAGCATATAATTACAGTTGTTGATAATGGAATAGTAGTTCCGGATATTTGCGTATTTATTATCTTTTCTGATTGTATGATTGTAAATATCCAGCAAATCCTTTTCAGCATCAGGATCCACCTCCATAAGATCTGCCCTTAATTCTCCCAGCAACACATAGCCATCGGCCACTTTCTGAAGTTGAGAAAGGATACCAAAAATAGAATACACTGAATCGCTGGGTGTCGCTAAGCGGTAATCCTCTTCTGCTGTCAACCGTTGCGAATCTGCATCCAGAATATCATCACAGCTACTCATCACCAAGGTTACGGTAAGTAGCAGTAGCACTATAGTTCGAAACTTGTTCATATATATAGTTTTAATAATAAGATCAATTATTATAAGTTTATTTTCAATCCAACATAATAGCTTCTGCTTTGAGGCATAAGTCCCATGTCGACACCTTGCATTAAGGTGCTGTTACCGGCAGATACTTCAGGATCGGCACCCAGGTAGTTGGTCCAGGTAAACAGGTTGTTAGCTGAAACCCATACATTAATTCCGCTAAGGAAATTTCCGCTTTTCAAGGGTAGTTGATAGGCCATTGTTATATTCTTTAAACGAACATAGGAACCATCTTCAATCCAACGATCCGAGAAACGTGAATTACCCATCGGGTCGCCATACACTGCACGAGGTTGAGTAGTTGATTGTTTTTCTGCAGTCCATCGTGTTAACGTAATCGATGATTGGTTGCTGAAATCGTTTCCTGAT
>JAQUYE010000083.1 GCA_028691965.1 Paludibacter sp.
GGTTAACTTATTGGATTCGAGGTGACAGTTAAACACCCGGATTATTTTATCGTCGATTTTTATATCAGAATACATTGCTGTATTGTAATCGGAAGCTAAATCGAGCACCTTTCGTTCAACAATGGGGTATTTTGAGAAAGTAGCTATCCCGAAGGCCGACCAGCGGGTGTCGGTTTGAAAAAAGATATGCTGGTAGGGATAAATGCTAAAAATTCGTTTTAAGTCTTCGCGCGACAGGTGCTCGTCGGATGCACAGGCTGAATATTCCTGAATACAAAGCACATCGGGTTCGCGTTCGAGCAGGTATTGAATTACCGGATTTGGCTTGTCAGCGGTGTGGTCGGCCATCATGTGGTTTACCCTTGTGTTGTAGGTAACCAGGCTCACGCCGTCGACTGTAGCAATATCCACAACTTTTTGTGCCTTGTAATTCAGAGGAATGACTACTTTCACTGCATCCAGACCGATAATCAGCGTCACGAGCGACAAGAGAAACAGCCATTTTTTCATCACTGCCCAAAACACAACAAAAAAGATATTGGCAAGGATGTACACCGGTAATGCCAGTGAAAGATAAGCAGGTAGTAAGAGTTTCGCGGGACTGATATGAGCTGCTACAAGGGTCAGCAGAAATAAACCGGCGGCTACCAGATTAATACTGAAAAGCAGGACCTTAATAACATTTCTGCCCAGATTCATACCTGAATAAACCGGATTACCGGTTAATTTTTACGTTGTTGAAATAGTGTACTTTTTTCATCATCGGTCAGACTACCATATCCCGATGCTTTAATTTTATCGAGAATCCGGTCAACTTCAGCCATGTTTTTTGCTTTCCTGACATTGAACTCGGCATCGGTCATCGTTGCACGCCCGCTCCCCTTTTTAACCTTCATTTTTCGGGGTTTTCCAATTCGGGAGAGCGAATCGATAAAGCTCGAAAGCCACCGTGTTGTATCCTTTCCGCGTCGCAAAGATACAATAAAAATATAACCATACAAAGCACCGCCCAGGTGAGCAATTTCGCCTCCGGCATTCGATGAGGTGATGCCGAAAAAGCTAATCAGCACTGCCACAATAGCTATGTATTTAAGTTTTACATTTCCCAGCAGAAAAAAGCGCATCTCCATATTGGGAGCCTGAAGCGCAGTGGCTACGATAATGGCCATGATCGAACCCGAAGCGCCCATCAGTATACTGAAACCCGTTATGCCACGGAAAAGCGGGAAAATATTATAGGATAGCATATACAGCACTCCGGCTGCAATTCCACCCAACAGATACAATCCCGTAAGCTGCTTACCGGTGTGGTACATCAGGAACAAACGCCCGAACCAGTACAGGGCCAGCATATTGAACAGCAGGTGAAAGAAATCCTTGTGTAGAAACATATAGCTGATAAGGGTCCACGGTGCAATCAGCAAATTACCGACTGCGGCAGGCAAGGCTAACCAGCTAAAAATCATATCTCCATCGACAGCAAACAAATGAAAAATAATTACTACAGCCTGTAAAAGTACAAACAATGCAACATTGATGTAAATAAGCCGGATGGCAGCATTTCCCTGCCGGTAGGTTTCCTTTAGATTATCAAGCAGATTCATAGGCGTATTACCAGTTAGTTTGTTTTTTTCTCCAGATAAGGAGGAGAATCAGTCCGAAAATCATCCCTCCCAAATGCGCGAAATGAGCAACACTATCGCCTGAGAAATTGGCGACTCCCAGGAACAGCTCGGCTACTCCGTAGAGGATTACAAAAACACGTGCCTTGATGGGAACCGGGAAAAAGAGTAACATCAGTTTCACTTCAGGAAATAACCAGCCAAAGGCAAGCAGTAAACCGAAAACCGATCCCGAAGCGCCCACCGTTACCGGCAGATTGAGAAACATCCGCTTTAAATCGATCAGGTCATCGGGACGCAACGCAAAGAAATCGCCAAAACGAAAATAACGTTCGAGTTCCGGCTGAAAGACTTCCAGCTCAGCTACCGAGCCGGAGGAGATGGCAACGTTAAGCGCATTTACCAGCGATTGGTATTCGACAGTCCAGAATAACTGTTGCACTATTCCCGCCCCTACTCCCGTGAGCAGGTAATAAAACAGGAAACGTTTGGGGCCCCAGTAGTTTTCGAGCACACCCCCGAACATATACAGGGCAAACATATTAAAAAAGACATGTCCGAATCCTCCATGCATAAACATATAGGTAATCAACTGAGCCGCATTGAATTTTTCGGAAGCCCAGTAATGCATTCCAAGTAGATCGGTTAAGTCGGGATTTAACCCCCACCTGCGTAAAAAAGCCGGGAGCGCAAAAGTTGCTAACCACATGATAAGGTTAATGGCAATCAGGTTTTTAACAACAGGAGGTATAGAATCCAGGAAAGATGGACGATAGTTGTTCATAAATTTGTAATATTTGCTTGCAAAAATAATCAAATTAAAGGCTAAAACATGTTTTCTAACATATTTTTTGTTTCTGTCAAAAAAAAATGATTTTTTTTTACACTAAAAATTTGTTTTTTAATAAGTATCTATTACATTTGCCTGTCGTTAAACAAACACAGGTGTCTAATCTATAAAATTTTACATTATTATGAACAAAGCGGAGTTAATCAATGCCATTGCCGAAGGAGCCGGTCTGAGTAAAGCTGATGCTAAAAAAGCACTCGATGCAACTGTTAAAGCTGTATCCGATGCACTAGTTGCTGGAGATAAAGTTAGTTTAGTAGGTTTCGGAACATTTTCTGTAGCTGAAAGAACTGCTCGTCAGGGTATCAACCCTAAAACAAAACAAGCCATTACCATTGAGGCAAAGAAAGTTGCTAAGTTTAAAGCAGGAGCTGAACTCGCTGCAGCGGTAAACTAAATACAATTTCAAACTTATTAAATCAGGAATATGAGCCTTCATATTCCTTTTTTTGTAGGTGCACCATTCAGGTAGCTCCTGCAACCTGGTGATCCCCAACCAACTCTTCTCCCTCACCGATATGTGATTGTAAGACTATCATCTACAAGCAGTCGTACTTTAAATCTCAGAAATTCGCAGCAGACGAATTAAGTTTATTTATGTTTATTTATGTTATAGAGTCTCCCAAATCGTAAATTTACGATATAGGAGAACGGTGGTAGTACCTAACAGGCGCATAAACCATAGTCGTTTGATCAATTTGCCTTAGGTGTATTGGTCGTTTCGCAAGGTCATATTGACCCGCACGCCCTGTGTGAGTAACCCGCACACCTTGTGTGAGTAACCCGCACACCTTGTGTGAGTAACCCGCACACCTTGTGTGAGTAACCCGCACACCTTGTGTGGCAGACCCGCACACCTCGTGTGATAGATCCGCATATCTCGTGTGCGAACCTGTCATATGTCATGTGCGAAGCTCTAACATGACATGTGCGGACCTCTAACATGACATGTGCGGACCTGTTACATGACATGTGCGGAACAGTTACATGCCGCGTTTCGGTTAAAAAGAGCTTGACGGATGAATCGAAAACGCCTGATTGAAATGACAAAAAGGCCAGGGCTGCGGATCGATTTGGTTAGGGGATTAAACGCAAAAAAGGCCGACCAACTAGTGGCCAGCCGGCAGGCAGAAAGTACTAAAAGGGGGGAGCGGACTCAGGTCCTGTTAAAAACCGGGGAGTGTAAACAGGCGGAAAAGGAAGGATAGCTACGGGCAACTGCTGCGTTGGACAGACAGATAGCAGTGAGAACATTCCCTGGAAACGAACAACCGGGTGCGCGGCAGGTGGGAATAAACCGGCCGGTGGAAGTAAAGTACCCGCTCAGGAACAGGGAACCGGATAGTTGTGAAATACAGAAAGCCTGTTCGGCGGAAACAAAATGATGAGGCTTGCAATTGTTAACGACACCACGTGAACTTCCGCTGAGAACCATCTCAACAAGCAGCATCAAAAACAGGATCAGGATTTGTATTTTCATGGGCACAAAGTTAGAGCAACAATGGTGATGAAAATTGCACGTTTGTGGGCAAAAATTGCACAATTGTGGTCAATTTACACTACTACGGTAAAAAATGAACTTCCTTAACTAATTCTGTTGAAAATTAGTACCTAAATAGATATCTTTGTTGCCTTAACGTAGTGAACTCACATGATTATACTTTTATCGCCCGCTAAAATTCAGAGTTTTAGTGCTCAGCCTATACTTACCACCTACACACAGCCTGTATTTCTGAAAGAGGCGGAAGAACTTATTGGCCACATGCGTGAATTAAATCTTAACGAGCTAAGTAAATTATTAAAAATAAATCAAAAAATAGCCCGGTTAACTCAGGATCGCTTGCTTCAGTGGCAACAACCTTTCACATTAGTTAACGCCCGGCAGGCTGCATGCTTATTCAATGGCGAAGTCTTTCGGGGATTGAATGCTGCTTCTTTCTCGGAAGAGGATTTTTCTTTTGCTCAGAATCATCTACGCATACTGTCGGGACTTTACGGAGTGTTACGCCCGCTCGACCTTATTCAGCCCTACCGATTGGAGGTCAGCTCACGACTTAACAACGATGCCGGTCAGGATTTGTATCCTTATTGGAGGGAGAGGGTTAGTAAATGGATTGCCGACGACCTGCAGCGTGACGACCCGAAGCAGGTTGTGCTTAATCTCGCATCGAATGAATATTTTAAAATGATCGATTTCCCGGTGGGCACGGTTTGTGTAGAGGTGGAGTTTCTGGAATACGGCGCAGAGGCATTGCGACAAGTGGTTGTATATACTAAAAAAGCAAGGGGAATGCTGGCTGCTTATGCTATTAAGAACAGAATTAGCTCGACTGACGACTTAGCAGGTTTTGATTGGGAAGGCTACTGGTACGACCCTACCCTGTCGACTGATTCTAAAATGGTCTTTGTTAGATAATTTATCCATTTTTAACCTGCATGACGGAATAAAAGTGCTATTTTTGCAACACTGTATTAAACTAGTTAGAATATGAAAAAGATAAGTATTTTACTTTCATTACTTCTGTTTACCGGTATCTTGTTTGCTCAACAACCGGTGATGACTTTTGAGAAAACAACACACGACTTTGAAAAGATAAAAGAACAAAACGGAGTAGCTACCGTTAAGTTTAGCTTTACGAATAAAGGAGACGCCCCGCTGGTTATTAACCGTGTTCATGCTTCCTGTGGTTGTACTACGCCGACCTGGACCAAAGAGCCTATTCTTCCGGGAAAAAAGGGTCATATTACAGCCGCTTACAATCCCAAAAACCGCCCGGGTAAATTTGTAAAAACAATATCGGTATTTTCAAATGCGGGTTCGAGTGCAACTACACTGACCATTAAAGGTGAAGTAATTCCTCAACCGGCTGTATTAAAGCAATAACGATGGAACATCATCATCCCGAAAATGATCCGACCTACAAAGGCCTATCGGTCAACAAGGGGATCAGCGATGTGCCAATAGTAAATCCTTATCGTAAGAAGAAAGTTAAGCGACAGAATTATTCGGCCGACGACTTTGTTGCGGGTATACTAGATGGTAATATATCGGTCTTAAGTCAGGCAGTGACCCTGGTGGAAAGTTCCTTACCCGAACATCATGCACTGGCACAGGAGGTGATTGAAAAATGCCTCCCTCACTCCGGTCGTTCAACCCGACTGGGCATCACGGGTGTACCGGGTGCCGGCAAAAGCACCTTTATTGAAGCACTGGGGATGCACCTGATCCGCAAGCACCATAAGCTGGCCGTTTTAGCAATTGACCCGAGCAGTGAACGCTCGAAAGGCAGTATCCTCGGTGATAAAACCCGGATGGAAGAGTTGTCGGTTGCTAAAAATGCTTTTATCCGGCCTTCCCCTTCTGCCGGCTCACTGGGAGGAGTGGCACGGAAAACCCGCGAGAGTATTATCCTGTGTGAGGCTGCCGGTTTTGATACCATCTTTGTAGAAACAGTAGGTGTGGGGCAGTCGGAAACGGCAGTTCACTCCATGGTCGATTTTTTCCTGTTATTACAACTGGCAGGTACCGGTGACGAACTGCAGGGTATTAAACGGGGAATCATGGAAATGGCCGATGGCATTGCAATAAATAAGTGCGACGGCACTAATGTTGAGAAATCAATGCTGGCTAAGGCTCAGTTTAAAAATGCACTGCATTTGTTTCCAAGAAGTGAGTCGGGCTGGGCACCCGAGGTAATCCCCTGCTCGTCGATCGAAAAAAACGGGATAGAAGATATCTGGTTGATGGTGGAACGACATACTGAATACACCAAACAAAACGGGTATTTTGAGTACCACCGGAACCAGCAGTCGAGGTACTGGATGTACGAAACTATTAACGAACAACTCCGGAGCCGGTTTTACCAGGATCCGGAAATGCAGGAACTGCTCGTGCAGATGGAGCAAAAGGTAATAGGGAACGAACTAAGTTCGTTTATTGCCGCGAAAAGTTTACTCGAACGCTTTGAAACAAAAAACAGCAGGTAAATTACCTGCTGTTTTTTGTTTGTATCGTATGCTAGCGATGGTAGATTAGTCCCTCCCTCACCTGAGTGGCAACATCGCTACCTTTCAACTCTTCCACCAGGCGCAATGCAAAGTCGATTGCAACCCCCGGACCCTTGGCTGTGAATACTGTTCCCGATTGTGCCATTGTATCTTTTGAGATAGAAGCTCCTGCCAGGTAATTCTCGAATCCCGGATAGCAAATTGCCTCTTTCCCTTTCAGCAATCCCATCTTTCCCAGGATGGAAGGTGCTGCACAAATAGCCGCAATGGTGCTTCCCTTTTCACTTTGAATGCGAATCAGGTTTTTCAGTCCCTCGTGCGAATCAAGATTCAGGGTACCGGGCATTCCGCCGGGAAGAAACAAGAGGAAGTCGTCGTCGAAGCTTAGTTCCTCAAACAGACAATCGGCAGCAATAGCGATACCATGGGCACCATCGACCAGCTGATCGCCGGTAACTGATACCGTTATCACCTCAATTTCAGCTCGTCTGAATATATCAATCGGAGCGATGGCTTCAATTTCTTCGAAACCGTTGGCAAGAAAAAGATATACTTTCATACTTATCTGAGTTTAAAATTATACGTAATTGTACCAACAGCAACACCGTTGCCCGACGAGAAGCGGGTTTGACGTGCTGCAGCTATCGAGGATTTCTGCAGGGCAGGATTCGAGATGGTTGTGGGACGGCTGACTGTAGCAGCGACCACCTGACCGGCAGCATTCACACGTATCTCAACAGTTATCATCCCCTCTTCGTTCTGATCGTAGCGGGGAGTTGGCATGGAGCCCAGCAGATTCCTGCCGCTCAGCGACCAGGAATTACCACCTGAACTTCCCGACCCGACCGGATTGCCGGCTGTTACATCCGAGCTGGTACGACCACTTCCGGCATCGCCTGAGGAACCGAAAGAGCCACCGATAAGATCATCGGCCTTCTGAAGTGCTTCCTGCTCTTTTCGTAATTGTTCGCGGGCATCAACTTGTGATGCTTTTGTTGCCTCTGTCTTTTGCTTTGTTTCAGTCATACTAACCGACGGGTCGGTCTGCGTAATCAATTTTTCTTCCTTTGCCGGCACAGGTACGGCTTCACTCGCTACATTCTGTGTAGGAGTTGGCGCCATCCCACCACCGTCGGTAAATTCTCCAAAACTGATCATCACCCCGTCATCCTCCGGAACCAACTGTCTCCCGGGCATAACTACCAGCAGAAGAATCAGCAGGATGACAAGAGCGACCACGGCCGTTCCGGTGTATGCGTAGATTTCTGATCGTTTCATAAGTTCATTTATTTAGTGGTGGAAGCACGGGTAGCTATCACCAGCTTTAGTTGATGTTGATTGGCAATATCGAGTACGCGGACTACTTCCTTGTAGGCAATTTCCTGATCAGCATGGAGTGCGATATAGGTAGTCGAGTCCTGTGCCACTAAGTCCAGTATATAGGACTCCAGCATTTCGGGAGCGATTTGCTCGGGTCGTGCCGTGCCTTTAGCCACGAAAAACTTGCCTGTGTCGTCGATCGATACCTTTGCCACAACCGATTTAGTAGAAGTGGTGGCATTACTTTGCGGCAGGTTGAGTTTAATATCATTGGGCGACGACATCGTTGAAGCCATGATAAAAAACAGCAACAGCAAAAATATGATATCGGTCATCGACGACATGGAAAATCCGGCTTCGACCTTGCTTCTTTTCTTTAATGCCATAATATTATGCGGGTTCGTTAAGTAAATCCAGGAATTCCATCGTACGTGCTTCGAGCTTGCGTACCACCGAGTCGACGCGCGATACGAGGTAATTATATCCAAAGTAGGCAATAATACCAACTATAAGTCCGGCGATAGTAGTTACCATAGCCTGATACATTCCCTGCGACAAATCCTGAAGTTGAATTGTTCCGGTATTGTTGAGCGACATATTGTAGAAGGTAGTTACCATCCCGGTTACGGTTCCAAGAAATCCGAGCATGGGAGCACCACCGGATATGGAGGCCATAATAACCAGTCCTTTCTCCAGGTTGGCAATTTCAAGATTACCCACGTTCTCGATAGCGATAAGCACATCGTTCATCGGACGTCCGAGCCGGCTGATTCCTTTATCAACCATTCTGGCAGTAGGATTATCCGTATCGCGACATAGTTTACGGGCTGCATCAATCTTTCCGTCGTAGATGTAATCCTTAATCCGGTTCATGAACGAACTATCTTCTTTCGAAGCCTGCTTCAAGGTAATAAGACGTTCGATAAACATATATACTGCAAGGGCCAGAATCAGTGCCAGCACAATCATAATTGGTCCGCCATACTTAGCCATGGTCCAGAGATTCATTTCCCCGGCAGTGGGAGTCAGTTCCGGTGCTACTGTGGTCTGTAGCAGTACGAGCATCAAGTTATTCATTTTTAATAATAATTGAAGTTATTTAAGTTGATCTTTATACAGTTGGATGGTCTTTTCGAGACCAAAATAGAGGGCATCGGCAATTAAGGCATGCCCGATTGACACTTCCTGCAAGCCCGGTAACCGCTTTTTGAAATAGGCCAGGTTGTCGAGATTGAGATCGTGGCCTGCATTCAGTCCGAGTCCGATCGACAGCGCATACTCGCCGGCTTTCACAAAAGGCTCTATAGCCGCTTCGCGATCGATTGCATACTGACTGGCATAAGGCTCAGTATAGAGCTCAACGCGGTCGGCTCCCGCTTTCAGCGCGTATTCAATATGCTTCAGGTCGGTACCTGTAAAAATGGAAACCCGTATAGAATTAGCTTTAAAGCCGGCAATTATCTCAGTCAGATATTCGAGATGGGTTACGGTATCCCAACCGGCATTGGAAGTGATAGCTCCCGGCGGATCAGGAACAAGAGTAACCTGAGCCGGCTTTATATCGTTTACCAGCTTTATAAACGAGGGAGAAGGATAACCTTCGATATTGAATTCGGTACGTAAGAGCGGTTTAAGATCGCGTACATCTTGGTAGCGGATATGACGTTCATCCGGACGGGGATGAACAGTAATACCTTCAGCACCAAATCGTTCGCAATCAATGGCTACCTTACACACATCGGGGGTATTTCCACCCCGGGCATTCCGGATGGTAGCTACCTTATTTATATTAACGCTTAGTTTTGTCATGATGGATATTATATTTGCAAATTCGATTATTAAATGTTTCCTTTGCAAATCGTTTAATTTTTGCACAAATAGTTGTACAAAAATAGTTGAAATCTACGAATTAAAAAACTTATGACCATTGCTATCTTCGGGAATACCTTCCGGCCAACTATTGTATCCTTACTAAAAGTACTGGTTGATTACTTCGCACCGAAGGATATTCAGTTATTACTCGATAAGCAGCTCTACGAATACTTCAAAGCCAACAGCGATTGTTGTCCTGATATGCCTCAACTAATTGAATCCGACAATTTCTCAGCCGACCTGGCGCTGAGTATCGGGGGCGATGGCACCTTTCTAACTACTGCTGCGCGTATAGGGTCAAAAAACATACCAATTCTGGGGATTAACACCGGCCGTTTAGGTTTTTTGGCTGATGTGTCGGGTAATGAACTGGAGAAAGCACTGGACGCCATAGCCGGAAATCTGTTAAGCACTGAAGAACGAACATTGCTGAAAGTGGAAGTATCGGATCACCGGAATATGCATTATCCGTATGTATTGAACGACATTGCCATCCTCAAGCAGGATAGTTCCTCGATGCTAACCATTCATACCTTTCTGAACGGAGAGGCTTTTAATTCGTACCATGCCGACGGACTTATAATTTCTACTCCTACAGGATCGACAGCTTATTCGCTGAGTGTTGGCGGACCCATTATTGTGCCTCAGGCCAATAGTATTCTTATCTCGCCGGTTGCTTCTCACAGTCTGACCGTACGTCCGCTGGTTATCCCCGATGATTGGGTGGTCGACCTGGAAGTAGTGACCCGTAGCGGATATTACCAGGTATCACTCGATGGCCGGTCGTCGGTCCTTGAGCAGGAACTCCGGCTGCGCATTTCGAAAGCAGACTATACCATAAAGGTCGCCCGGCTACATGATCATACCTATGTGGATACATTGAAGAGTAAGCTAATGTGGGGACTTGATAAACGAAACTGATATGGGACCAATAGGCATCTTTGATTCGGGGTATGGCGGACTGACCATACTGAATGACATTCGCAAACGACTGCCTGAGTACGATTATATCTACCTGGGCGACAATGCCCGCACGCCCTATGGGACCCGCTCGTTCGAAGTAGTATATCAATACACGCTCGAATGTGTTCAGAAATTATTCTCCCTGGGCTGTCACCTGGTAGTTCTTGCCTGCAATACAGCTTCAGCAAAAGCATTGCGTACTATCCAGCAAAACGATCTTCCGGGTATTGACTCTTCCCGAAGGGTTCTCGGGGTTATCCGGCCAACGGTTGAACAGCTCGATCAATTAACCGTTACGGGTCATGTAGGATTACTGGCAACGCCAGGTACGGTACAATCCGACTCGTACCCGATTGAAATACATAAATTAAATCCTGAGATTAAAGTCAGTTCGGTCGCTTGTCCGATGTGGGTTCCGCTGATAGAGAATAACGAACATCTCACGCCGGGAGCTGCTTACTTTGTCGAAAAAAATATTACCGAATTAATGGAGGCAGATCCGGAGATAGATACTATAATATTAGGATGCACTCATTATCCCCTTTTGACTCCTTTGATCAGAAAATATATCTCACCTGCTGTTCGGATTATAGAACAGGGTACCATCGTAGCAGATAGTCTGAAAGAGTATTTGAATCGTCACCCCGAACTGGAACAACAATGCAGTAAGGAAGGTAGTTGCAGGTACTTAACCACTGAATCAACCAGTAAGTTTAATGCATCAGCTTCCATCTTTTTGAGCAATCAGGTAGAAGCAGAACACCTGACGCTTTTCTAAATTACTGTTAAGCACTTTAGTTCATACTTACACTACTAACTGTTGGCACCGCTTAGGGGTGAAGCCTTTTTTACTACCTGATTCAACGCAACGCAAACCGAACATCCCAGCTGTTCGATATAGAGAATCAAGTGTGTTTTATTAATTTTCTTTACTTTTCCGGCTATATCCTTAAGCGGACCACATGCAATCTGAAGTTCCTCTCCCAATTCGTGTATCAGTTCCTTTTCGCGGGCTTTGTCCAGAAAAGTGCGGATAGCATTTATTTCACGATCACGTATTACTGCAGGAGCACCGGCATGAAAGACGATGCGGACTACTCCTTTGAGGTAAAGAAGCTTTCGTAATTCGGGATCGGTGGTTTTGACGAATATATAAGAAGAGAAAAGGGGTAATTCTACCATCTTTACGCGATCGGACCATTTGCGGGGACATACATGTACCGGAAGATAGGTCTCCACTCCGGCATCCAGCAATATTTGCTCAACCTGTTTCTCAGCTCTGGGTGTAGTATACAACACATACCACTGGCGCTTGCGATTCAGTAAAGGATTAGTTTTATAATCTGACATAATTAAGACACATTTTGACCAACAAAGATACTCAATTTTTAAACAAAAAAAGCCTCATAAGGAACTCCCTATGAGGCTTTTGAAAAACGGCGGTTATCTACTCTCCCACTGTTACGCAGTACCATCGACGTGACCGGGCTTAACTTCTCTGTTCGGAATGGGAAG
>JAQUYE010000084.1 GCA_028691965.1 Paludibacter sp.
ACAGCGGTAAAGGGATTCCTCAGAGTACCCATAAGCATACTTTTTCAAAAGTGTTCAGGCCCAAAAACGCACTGGAAACACAGGAACAGGTACCGGATTTGGGTTGATACAAGTAAAGCGTATTGTAAAAATGCTTAATGGCAGCATAGAATTCAAGTCGGTAGAAGGAGAAGGTACTACGTTTACAGTCAGCTTCCGACGGGTTTACGACCAAGCAATAAACTCGTCAAGACAAACTCCTGTCAACAGTTTATCGGATGATAATCATTACTCATCATCAGGTAAAGACAACGAGCCGGATCGCAATAAAGATGTTACTGTACTTATTGTAGAGGATAATGACGATTTACGTCAATATCTCGGAAAAACGTTTTCACCAGAGTATAATGTCATCTTAATGCCTACGGCTGATGATGCGCTGTCCTACCTGTCGGATGAATATCCTGATTTGATTATCTCCGACGTGATGATGCCCGGAACTCAGGGCGACGATTTCTGCAGGGCAGTAAAAGACAATCCCGAGACAGCTGGCATTCCTGTGATACTTCTGACCGCCAACGCTGGTCATGATTCCATTGTAACCGGACTCCAAAAGGGAGCTGACGATTATATAGCCAAGCCATTCAGTATAGAGATTTTGAAACTAAAAGTAAGGGGAGCCATTGAAAACCGGAATCGCTTGCGTAGTTATTTGCTCAAACAAGCTGTAATTAAGGTAACCTCCGACAAGACGACTAATGGGATGGTCGGTGCGGACGATAATAGAACAGAACCGGATTTGTCGATCAGTGACCGAAAGTTTATGGAAAGAATCACTGAAATTGTAGTGAGCAATATGAGCGAAACAGACTTTAGCATCGACATCCTCTGCCGCGAAATGGCAATGAGTCGGACGTTGTTATATGGTCGGCTGAAGTCGCTAACGGGAAAAGCTCCTCAGGAATTCATCAGGATACTTTGTCTTGAGCGGGCTGCTGACTTGTTACGGCAAGGAATGTCGGTTACTGACGTGGCCGAAGCAACTGGTTTTATCAACGCAAAATATTTTAGCACCATTTTCAAAAAACAGTTTGGAGTACAGCCCAGCAAATTTATCGAAAAAGGATAGTTCACCCCATAAAAAACGCTTCGAACCTACAGGTTTTTTCTTAAATCTAAAAGAAACCTCCCTTCTACATCCTTTGATGTTCAGTTATTTATTAAATATGTCAGCAATCAAACTCTAAATGTCGGCAATCAAACCCGATTAGTAGTGTGTGGTTACTATTTTTGCGCCAGGTCTGCCGGATTTACGTTGGCAGAAGCTTTACAACTGTGTTTAACCTTAAAGCTAATTGGTAAGCAAATGAACAAATTCACAACACTCCTGATCACTCTCGCGTGGGGAATGTGTACAGCCTGTTCGTCGAATAGAGATGAACCCGATGTATCTCCACCCCTGCCAACATCGAATGAAGTCGTCCTGTTTCTGGATGAGTTCAACACTTTTAATACCTCATTTTGGAATAAAGAAACCCATGCTGCCGGATGGACCAATCAGGAGTTGCAATCCTACGATCCTTCTCATGTTACAGTTGGGAAAGACGGCAACAAAACTGTACTGATACTAACAGCCGAACGTAAAAATGGCCTGATTAAGTCGGGCAGAGTAAATACAAAAGCTAAGAAAAGTTTCAAGTATGGAAAACTTGAAGCGAGTATCAAACTGCCAGAAACAGCCAACGGACTTTGGCCTGCCTTGTGGTTGATGGGCGACAATAACAAAGAATGGCCTGCCTGTGGTGAAATAGACATTATGGAAATGGGTGATGCGGAAGGAATAAAATCCGGTAATACAACGAAACGTGTCAACACAGCTCTTCATTACGGCCCTGATGTCAAAAATCACGAACAGCAATATTTCGCATCCAATGCTTCAACAAATCTACAGGATGGTAACTACCATTTATACACAATGGTTTGGGACGAAAATAAAATTGCAGTGTCTATTGACCGCATTCCCTTTTATACATTTGATATAAAGGACAACCCCTATTTTCATGACAATTTTTTCATTTTACTAAATCTTGCAGTTGGTGGTTCATTCACCGGTATAACCAACAAGTCGGGAATAACAGCGCTTGAGGAGGGTGAAAAGGCTGCCATGTATGTTGACTGGATACAAATAACCGTAACTAAATAATCATAATACACATGAAAGAAAAAGTAATTTCAAGAACAGTGTTGTGTGGAGTATTGCTTTTAGGTATCGCAACAATGGCTACGCCAGTTGTAGCGTTTGCCCAACAGGCTACTACACAGAACGGTGTCTCGCTAAAAAAAGTGGCGGGAACTGTAACGGACGCAGGAGGCCCGCTAATAGGCGCTTCTGTTATGGAAAAAGGCACCACCAATGGCACCACTACGGATGTCGACGGCAGGTTTACACTGGATGTAAAAGCCGGTGGAACCTTAGTGATTAAATACTTAGGTTACAAGAGTGCCGAGGTAAATGTGTTGTCTGAATCGATTTCAGTGACATTGGAACAGGATAACAGAGTTTTGAGTGAGGTTGTAGTTACTGCATTAGGCATTAAACGCGACCGCAAAGCTTTAGGCTATGGTTTAGAGGAAGTGAAAGGCGGAGTATTCGAAAAGGCGAAAGAAACAAATGTAATCAATTCGCTTGCAGGTCGGGTAGCCGGTCTTGTGGTTAGTCAAACAGCAGGCGGTGCTTCCGGATCAACCCGCGTAATTCTTCGTGGTGCAACAGAAATGACAGGTAATAACCAACCGCTTTATGTAATCGACGGAGTACCTTTGGATAACTCAAATTTTGGTTCGGCCGGAACAAGCGGTGGCTACGACCTTGGAGATGGTATTTCATCAATCAACCCTGATGACATTGAAAGCATGTCGGTGCTAAAAGGTCCCGCCGCTTCGGCGCTCTATGGTAGCCGCGCAAGTCATGGTGTAATTCTTATTACCACCAAAAAAGCCCGGGGCGAACGCTATTCGGTTGAATATAACGGTACGCTTACTGTTGATAACCAATTGTCGAAATGGAATAACATTCAGCAGACTTATGGAATGGGAAGCAATGGTAGTTATAGCATTGATGCCGTATCAAATACAAACAAGAGCTGGGGTCCAAAAGCGGATGGTGGCAATATGTTACGCTATTTTGACGGTACTCAGCATCCGTATCTCATAATACCTGACAATACTTCGGGATTCTTCCAAACCGGTCTGACTGCCAACAACACCGTCACGGTATCGTCAAACGCAGGAAATACCGGATTGCGTTTTACACTTACAGACTTGAGGAATAAAGATATAGTTCCGGAAACAAAGTTGGGTCGTAATATCTTTAATCTTAGAGCAAACACTACAATAAAGAAGGTTGATCTTGACTTCTCGGCCAACTACACGCACGAAAATGTACAAAACCGTCCGGCATTGGGCGACAGTAAGTCAAACATTGGTAAGAATCTTATGACTCTTGCAAACACGTACGATCAGGCCTGGTTGCGCACCTATCAGGATGAAAACGGAGAATATTCTAATTGGAATGGTATGGATCCATACAATGTGAATCCTTACTGGGATGTGTACAAAAACTCAAACGTGTCGAAGAAAGACCTGTTCCGCCTCCATGGTTCGGCCGTATGGAACATCGGGTCGCATCTCAAAATAAAAGGTACCGGTGGTGCCGAACTTAATTGGTTCAACTTCCAGGATTTCAAAGCACCAACTACGCCCGGGTACGAAGCCGGTTATCTTCAGAACAACCAGTTCCGGAATAAAATGTACAATTTTGAATTGATTGCCACCTATACCAACCGATGGAATGATTTTGATTTTACAGGTACTGCAGGAGGTAACTTGTACATGATTGATAAACAAACGTCCATAATCACTGCACAGGATATGCAGATACGCGATGTGGTAGCCCTCATGAGTTTTAACGAAACCAGTCTTCAGGAAAATAGCTACCGTAAGCAAATTAACTCTGTTTTCGGAGCTGTGAATTTAGGGTGGCGTAACCTTGTTTACCTGGATGCTACAGTTCGTGGAGATAAATCATCAACACTTCCTGTAAGCAATAACACCTATGTTTATCCTTCGGTATCGGGTAGTTTTGTGTTTTCGGAACTGATTAAGCGCAACGATATACTACCTTATGGAAAAGTGAGAATGTCGTGGGCACAGGTTGGATCAGATACTGACCCTTACAAACTGGGACTTGTATATTCCAAGTCGAAGTTCACTTATCCGGGGTATACTATTGGTTACATCGATAATGAGGTGATACCTAACAAAGACCTTAAACCAACGAGAACCAATTCGTTTGAAGCAGGTTTTGAAACAAAATTCATGAACCAACGTTTAGGACTGGACTTTACTTATTACAACCAGATTTCACGAAATCAGATTATCGGTATGGCTTCGAGCTGGACAACAGGTTACCCTTACCGTTTGATTAATGCTGGTGAAATCCAGAATCAGGGTATTGAGATAGCACTTAACACACGTCCGGTGCAGGCTGGTGATTTTTCGTGGGATTTGAATCTGAATTTTTCGAAAAACAACAATATAGTAAGGGAACTTACCGACGACATGGATATGTTTGAGCTTGAAAAAGCATCGTGGCTTGATGTGCAGGTAGCTGCAAAAGTAGGTGAGAATTTTGGTTCAATCGTTGGTCCTGACTTCAAACGGAATGCAGATGGACAAGTTCTTATCGATTCTGCTACCGGTTTGCCTGTGTACGACAAAAGCAACCATGTGCTGGGTAATGCCTCATGGGATTGGACAGGAGGTCTCAATACGACATTTAACTATAAAAATATTGGTTTGACAGCTTTGTTCGATGTAAAAGTTGGAGCTGATCTTTATTCTATGTCGCAACGCGCGGCTTATGAATCCGGTAAAAGCCTGGCTACATTAGACGGTCGTGAGGCATGGTACAAATCGGAAGAAGAACGTCAGGCAGCCGGAATTGCTAAAGGTTCAGCTTTGTGGAATCCAACCGGAGGTTTCGTTTCTCCGGGTGTAATCGATAACGGAGATGGAACCTATCGTCCAAACGACATCAAAATCAATCCTGAAACTTATTGGATGAGTGTGAGCCGCAATGCTCCGGCAATGTTCATTTACGACAACTCTTACGTGAAATGCCGCGAAATCACCCTTAGTTATCAGTTCCCTGAAAAATGGTTAGGCAAGGCTGTTCAGGCTATGTCACTCTCTTTTGTAGCACGCAATCCGTTCATCGTTTGGAAAAATATTCCTAATATCGATCCTGATTCCAACTACAATAACACGACTGGTATGGGACTTGAATATGGTTCACTGCCGTCGCGCAAAAGCTATGGTTTTAACATTTATTTAATATTTTAATCATCTGAAAAATAATGAAAACTACTATACGAACATATATATTGTTAGTGCTGACAATATTCGCTGTTACGGTCAGTTCCTGTAGCGACAGCTATATGGAAAATTTAAATACCGACCCGTCAAAGGCAAACAGCATCGATCCTAATGCACAGCTGACAACAGCCGAATTGCAGACCTACGGTGATCTTGGAATGGTGGAAATGTACCGAAATTACCATTATGCTTTCTCCCAACATTTGATGGGTTCTTGGAACACAACTAATTATGGAGGTCGCCATACTATCGACAACAATGAAATGAGCCGTATGTGGACATCTTTCTATCCTAAAGCAATTAAAAATCTGACAGATGGTGTATACCAAAGCCAGGATAATGCTGCATTGTCAAATATTAATGCTGCTTTGCGCATATACCGTGTTTACATGATATCGTTAATTACAGATGTTTATGGAGATGCTCCCTGTAGCGAAGCAGGGTTGGGATATATTGACGGAAAATTCAATCCGCGTTATGATACTCAGGAAGAGATTTACACCTGGTTTTTCAACGAATTGAAAGAAGCCGGTGCAGCCCTTAATCAGTCCGGAGATGTAATTTCGGGTGATGTGATTTACAAAGGCGATGTTATCAAATGGAAAAAACTTGCCAACTCGCTTCGTCTGCGCTATGCAATGCGTATTTCTGAAGTAGCACCTGAAAAAGCGCAACAGGAATTTGAAGATGCGCTATCAGATGCCGGAGGAATACTAGCCAGCGCTTCGGATGATGCACTGATTAATTACATGGATGTGCCTTTCAGCTTCGGACAGGAATCGTATACTGATTATCGTGGTAATGCTTTGTCGAAGCTGCTTTTCGGAAACGACCCGGCCAACAACCCCAGCTATTTGTGTTCTACTTTTTTCAACCAGATGAAGAATTCGGGCGACCCGCGTACCTACCGTATCGCACGTTTCTATTATGACGGACTGATGAGTTCGACAAGTACAAACAATCGTATCGATCTTACGGAAGAAGTCCTGGCGAAAGGTGTCACTATGAATCCACGTGACCCGGGAGCATTTTCATGGGAACCATGGCCTACCGGTTACGACAGTGATATATTGAAGCAAATAGCATTGACCAATCCTTCTGTAGAATCAAGTGTAGCCAGAGAAACAGAGCCTAAGTTGGCCAACAATTTCCTGAAAAGTAATAACCCGGGTGTGGTTATAACGTATGCTGAAATCAATTTCCTTTTAGCCGAAGCTGTTTTGAAAGGATGGAATGTAAGTGGAACAGTTGCCGATCTTTACGCTAAAGGTGTGTGGGAATCAATGGATTTTCTGTTCAACCACTACGGTTGTGATAAAATTACGGAGGCAGAATTCACCACATTTATTGCCAATAATGGTATCGGTTATACGGATGAGCAGAAGAAAGCTGCCATTAACACCCAGGCATGGATACTTCACCTCACCAATCCGGCTGAAAGTTGGGCCAACGTACGCCGTTCGGGTTATCCACGCCTGAAGTCTCCGGCAGAATATGATTTCGCACAGTTCCTTACAGGCGGTGCTGATATTCCGGTTCGCCTTTCTTATCCGGTTCTCGAATCTTCTTACAACAAGCAAAGTTACGAAGAAGCTCTGAGCCGTATGGGAGGAGAGAATAGTTGGAACACACCTCTTTGGTGGGATGTGAATTAATAGTCAATCAATTAAAGCATAGTATATGAAACTTATATATCGAACATTAATAGCGTTGTTTTCCATGAGTGTTATGCTCAGCTCTTGCAACGACGAACAGCCGTTTTCGGTAGCGGGTCCGGACGACGAACCGTATATTCTTGCACCGACCTTTCCCGATCGTGTTAACGGTGAGTTGCCTACAGTGGCAACTATCAACAGGGATGCCAATTTTACAATGGAATTAACCGTCACACCTTCCGATTTTGTAGCGGTGGATTGGTATCTTGATGGAACCAAAGTGGCATCGGGTAAAATAATTGACATGCCTTTGCTTGCCGGGGTATATGATATGAAAGTAGTAGTAACCACTACTGCCGGAAAAACCACATCCCGCGAAGGAATTGTACGTGTCAATCCTTTGGACGCTGATCCATCGACTACAAAAGTCAGTTTTGAGGGATTCATAGCTCCGGGTGCCCAAGCTGTTTTGTATGGCAACAATCTTGATCAGGTAAAAAGCCTTAAAGTCGGTAACATCGCAGTCACCAACATGACAGTTGTGCCGGATAATGGAGGTGCATATATTTCATACACTGTTCCCGAGGAAGTTCCCGAAGGCAAACAAAGAGTTGTACTGATCGGTACTGACGATGTGGAATATGGAGGCGATATGGTTACCGTAAGTTCAGCGGCATTGGTTACATCCGGAGCCGATCGGGCTACAGCTAATGCTACTTGCGTTATGACAGGTATTAACCTCGACAAAGTAGCTTCGCTGGATTTTGGTGGTACAGCCGTAACCGTTTTTTCAGTGAAAACTGCCGGTCGGTTGGAGTTCACCTGCCCTTCACTCGATGACGGAGAATATACCCTGACAGGTAAAATGACCGATGGTAAAGAAGTAACCTTCTTTGCAAATAAAGTGGTTGCAAACACAACTAAGATAGTAATATCATCAGAACAAACGCTTTGGAGCGGACATCATTACGTATCATGGGATTTCCCGGATGGTAATCCGAACAAAACTTTCAACCTCATTGATTCGGGTGTTTTCACATCAATTAAGCCCGGTGCTGTGATGTCTATACACTATTCGATTGAACCTTCGGCTGAATACCATCAGATACGCACTACTTCCGGATGGTGGAATGATTTACCCGGAACAGGAGTAGCTGATGTATCAACTGCTGGAGTGTTGAACGTTACCCTTACACAAGCAGTTCTTGATATGATTAAAGATCAAAGCGGATTCCTTTGTGTAGGTCATGGGTACTTTGTTGATCTTGTAACTGTAAAATAATATACTGATAATGCGTTTGAATAAAACATTTATTGTAGGAATTACTGTAAGCATCGCCTGTCTCGGACAGGTGATGTTTGCTGCTATTCCGAAAAATTTAAAAATTGAAGCTGCTGTTGAAAAGAAACTAAGCAGCATGACGTTGGATGAAAAAATAGGTCAGATGACCGAACTTTCGATCGATGTATTGGGAGAGATGAAAAATGGTGAGTTTGTCCTCGATAAGGAGAAACTTCATAACGCCATTGCCAAATTTAAGGTCGGATCGATACTGAATGCACCCGGCCCTGTTGCGCAAACGCGTGCGAAATGGCAAGAGCTGATTGGTGTGATACAGGATATGTCTATGAAGGAAATAGGGATACCATGTATCTATGGACTTGACCAAAACCACGGCACCACCTACACACTCGAGGGCACTCTGTTTCCACAGAATATAAATCTGGGGGCGTCGTTCAATCCTCAGCTTACATACGATGCAGCGAAAGTGACCGCTTACGAAACTCGTGCAGCCAACTGTCCCTGGACGTATTCACCAACTGTTGATATGGCACGGGACCCACGCTGGTCGCGCGTTTGGGAAAACTATGGTGAAGACTGCCTTGTCAATGCAGTCATGGGGAGCTATGCCGTACGCGGATTTCAGGGAGACGATCCCAACCATATTCCTGCTGACAGAATAGCAACATCGGTAAAGCATTATATGGGCTACAGCATGTCACGTACCGGTAAAGACAGAACGCCGGCTTATATACCGGTGTCGGAACTCCGGGAAAAGTGCTTTGCACCTTTTAAAGCATGTGTAGAAGCTGGTGCGCTTACTGTGATGGTAAATAGCGGAAGTATTAACGGAATTCCCGTACACTCCAGCTACGAGTTGCTTACACAATGGTTGAAAAAAGATCTGGACTGGGATGGCATGTTGATCACCGACTGGGCCGACATTAATAATTTGTACACCCGTGAGCATGTGGCGGCCAACAAGAAGGAAGCCATACAAATTGCCATCAATGCCGGAATTGACATGGCTATGGAGCCATACGATCTGAATTTCTGTACGCTGCTCAAAGAACTTGTAGTAGAAGGAAAAGTGCCGATGAGTCGTATTGACGATGCTGTGAGCCGTGTTCTCCGACTGAAATATCGCCTGGGACTTTTCGATAAACCCATTACTTCTTTATCCGATTATCCTGAATTTGGGAGTAAGAAATCGGCTGAATTGGCTGTGAGGGCTGCTGAAGAATCGGAAGTACTGCTGAAAAACAAAGATGCGCTGCTTCCGCTGAAAAAGGGAGTAAAAATTCTGGTTACCGGCCCTAATTCCAACTCCATGCGTTGTTTGAACGGAGGTTGGAGCTATACCTGGCAGGGACATCTTGCCGACCGCTTTGCCGGAGCCTACAATACCATTTTTGAGGCCGTAAGCAATAAATTCGGCAAGGAGAATGTGGTGCTTGAGCAAGGAGTAACCTATGTGCCCGAAGGTAGTTATTTCGAGGAAAATACTCCGGAAATAGAGAAAGCTGTAAATGCAGCCAACAATGTGGATGTGATCATAGCATGTATTGGCGAGAATTCCTATTGCGAAACACCAGGTAACTTGTCGGATTTGGCCTTATCTGCCAATCAGAGTAATCTTGTAAAAGCACTTGCTGCTACCGGAAAGCCGGTTGTTCTGATCCTGAATGGAGGTCGTCCGCGTATTATCAACGACATTGAACCTTTGGCCAATGCGGTAATCAACATTCTGCTTCCGGGTAACTATGGTGCCGATGCTCTCGCCAATATTCTTGCGGGCGATGCGAATCCTTCGGCTAAAATGCCCTATACTTATCCCCGCCATCAGGCTGAACTGACTACTTACGATTATCGTGTAAGTGAGGAAACGGATAAGATGGAAGGAGCTTATGATTATGATGCGGTAATTTCTGTTCAATGGCCTTTCGGGTACGGACAAAGTTATACTACATTCAAATACGATAAGTTCAACTGTTCAAAGCTGAATTTCAATGCAGGTGATGAACTGACTTTTAGCATTGATGTGACCAATACCGGTGAAGTAGCAGGTAAGGAAGTGGTCATGTTATACAGTCGTGATATGGTGGCATCGCTGACTCCTGAAAATCGCCGTCTCAGAGCATTTAAGAAGATTGAACTTCGCCCCGGAGAAACGCAAACGGTTGCATTGACCATCAAAGCAAGTGATTTGGCTTTTGTTGGGGCAGATGGGAAATGGATTCTGGAACAAGGCGACTTCAGAATGCAGGCAGGCAACCAGACACTCACTATAAGCTGTGACAAAACAAATAAATGGTTGACTCCAACTATATAAGAGTATATTAAAAAAAGGTGATAAAAAAGAGTGTGTAACTGTTTGAAGAAGGTGAGTTG
Organism: Paludibacter sp.; assembly: GCA_028691965.1. GTDB lineage: Bacteria > Bacteroidota > Bacteroidia > Bacteroidales > Paludibacteraceae > Paludibacter. The sequence goes on from JAQUYE010000084.1 coordinate 10,744, forward strand.
GATGAAAAAGTGGTTGTTCGGAATTTCCGAACAACCACTTTTTATAGTACTCCCTATTTTTTGTACCGCCTAAGCTGGTTTTTTTTAATTAAAAGTGTCATGCAACCTGGCGATACAAACCTTCCGGAATCCGACGTCCAATTCCCTGATGTGTTTTCTCCTTGTTGTATAATATACCATTTAATGCCGGCCCAAAATTCCGCTCCGTTATCGACTATAATACTACCTAATTTTCATACCAGTGGAAAAATATAAAAACAATTTATTATTTTTACCCACTATGACACACAAAAAGAAGTACACCGCCTCATTTAAAGCTCAGGTAGCCATTGAGGCTATCAAAGAATCAGAGACTCTAAGTGAGTTATCTCGTCGATTTGAGGTGCATCCTCAGTTGATCTCTAACTGGAAGCGCGAGTTTTTATCACGAGGAGCAGAGATTTTTTCAAGTAAGGCACCCGATGAAGAAGCCGCTCTGCGCGAAAAGCTTCTCTACGAAAAGATAGGTCGTTTAGAAGTAGAAGTGGATTTTTGCAAGAGGGCCTCAGAAAAGTTGGGGATACTGAAGCCCTCAAAGCGCTAATATCTCCATCATTTAGGTTAAGCGTTCGTCGTCAAAGTGAGCTATTAGGTATTAACCGTAGCAGCTTGTACTATGTTCCGGTAGGAGAAAGTACAGAGAATCTGGAATTGATGCGAAAGCTTGACCAGGAGTATCTTGAACATCCAACCAATGGAGTTTTGGGAATGGTTCGTTTTTTGGTGGGATTAGGTTTTATAGTTGGTCCTAAGCGAGTCAGGAGATTACTTCGCAAGATGAATCTGATGGCAATTTATCCTCAGCGTAATCTGAGCAAGCCGGGTCGGAACAGATATATTTATTCCTACCGTTTGAGAGGTTTGGAGATAGAACGTTCCAATCAGGTCTGGTGTATTGATATAACTTACATTCCTATGGAAAAAGGATTTATGTATCTAACAGCCATTATCGACGTATATAGCAGATATATTATGGGATGGGGCTTGTCCAACACGTTGGATTCAACCAATAGCCTGGATGTGGTCAAACGAGCAATATCAGAATATGGACAGCCCACTATCATTAACTCTGATCAAGGTTCTCAGTTCACTTGTCAGAAGTGGGTAGATTACCTTGAGGATGAAGAAATAGAAATCAGTATGGACGGAAGAGGCCGTGCACTGGATAATGTATGGATAGAACGATTCTGGAGAACACTAAAGCGGGAATATGTATATCTACAGCCCGCTGATAACGTAAATGCATTAAGAGAAGGATTGAAAAAATATATTCATTA
>JAQUYE010000085.1:0-10117 GCA_028691965.1 Paludibacter sp.
ACAAATCTTAAAACCGCACTCGGGTCAAATAACCCAACAGTAACCTTTGAGGTCATGAATGGTATTACTGCTATTGATGACCTAAAGCAAAACAGTATTGATTATAAGATCACAAATGATGGGATATTGCACTATACCGGTACAGCAAAAAGAATCTCTCTCTGGGATATAAACGGTAGAATATTATCAAGCACCTCGTCGCAAACACTCGATATGAACAACTTATCGAAAGGTGTTTATTTTCTGAGAATTGAAGAAGAATCCGGGAATCAAACAAGAACAATTAAAATTAAGTACTAACACTGAAAATAGATGATTATGAGAAAAATAGCAATTATTGGAGCTTTGTCATTACTGATAGTAAGCCAGGCATTTAGCCTGACAAAACAAAAAGATGACAATACTTTTAAGCTAAGCGACAAAGTTACCCGCCAGAAAGTAACTTTCAAAAACCGATACGGCATCACACTGTCAGGCAATTTGTATGTTCCTAAAAATACCAAAAAAGGGAAACTTTCAGCTCTTGCTATCAGCGGACCTTTCGGAGCAGTAAAAGAACAATCATCCGGCTTTTATGCCAATCAAATGGCCGAACGTGGATTTATTACTTTGGCATTCGACCCATCCTATACCGGAGAAAGCGGAGGTGAACCCCGAAATGTAGCTTCGCCTGACATTAATACTGAGGATTTCAGTGCAGCAGTTGATTTTCTTGGAATACAGAAAAACATCGACCGAAACAAAATCGGTATCATTGGTATTTGTGGTTTTGGAGGTATGGCATTGAACGCTACAGCTATCGACAAACGCATAAAAGCGGTTGCTACTTTAACAATGTACGATATGTCAAGAGTTATGTCAAAAGGATATAATGATGCCGTAACTTTAGAACAACGCACACAAATGCTGGAGCAATTAGGACAAGAACGTTGGAAAGAAGCAGAAAAGGGCACATTTTCTTATGGACCAGAAAGCAATAAAGCAATAAAAGGAGATGAACCACAATTTGTAAAAGATTATTACGATTATTACCGAACTAAAAGAGGATTTCATAAGCGTTCAGTAAATTCGGGAAATTCATGGACCACAACTACTCCTTTATCGTTTATGAATATGCCTATTCTTACATACATAAAAGAAATATCACCTCGTCCCGTTTTGATTATTGCGGGCGAAAAAGCCCATTCCCGCTATTTCAGCGAAGATGCTTATAAAGCTGCTGACGAACCTAAGGAACTGATGATTATTCCCGGGGCTGTTCATGTTGATTTGTACGACAACGTAAATGTAATCCCATTCGATAAATTGAAGAGCTTCTTCACTCAGAATTTGAAATAAAGAACAATGAAACAACTAATTACAACATCTTGCATGGTTTTGCTTTTAATATCATGCAATACAAAAATCACCGTGCAATGAAAATAAACTAGTTACAAAACTTAATAGGTATTGATAATTAATCCTTCTTATGTAAGCTTCAACATTTTCATAAAAGTGTTGTTTAAACGGTTAACGCCTGTAAGCTCCACAAAAATAGTCTATTTTAAAAGTAAGCAAAAAATCAGTCTAATTTTTAAATTTGCATTGTTATGAAGAAGAGTATATTCAATCCCAATGAAATTGACCGGAATTTTTAAAAGAGTTTGAGGAGGAGAACTCCCGGCTCAAGCGTATGTATGCTAAGTTAGCACTGGAGCATGATACCGCTAAATACATCATCGAAAAAAACTCTAAAGCCTTGCGATAAGAAACGTATCATTGAAGAGATAACCCGGGAGCGCCCTCGTGACATCAGCAAGACGTGTCGTTAAATACGGATAAGTAAAAGTAGCCGTGTTATGTGGGTTCTAAATCATTTGGTGAAGCGCCATGGCAAACCTGAGAAAATACGTATGGACACCAGTCCTGAGTTTCACTTCGACTACGCGTTCATTCAACTCAGACAGGAATGAGAAAGCAAAGAAAATATTGAATATTAATCAAAATGTCTGCTTTTATGACAGACTAAAAATGGGGAGCCTACACACTCTCTCTCCGCTGAAAAGCTTAGTTTTAAGTACGATAATTAAAAGACTCTGTCAGGTTAATCCCTGATAGAGTCATTTTTTTGTTGTATCTATTGTCATTTACATTGCGAATGTAGACGGCGTACATTGCGAATGTAGCTGGTCTGCATTGCGAATGTAGCTGGTCTGCATTGCGAATGTAGACGGCGTACATTGCGAATGTAGCTGGTCTGCATTGCGAATGTAGCTGGCCTGCATTGCGAATGTAGAAGGCGTGCAAATCTACATTGCCGATGTAGCCGGTCTGCATTGCCGATGTAGCTGGTCTGCATTGCCGATGTAGACAGCTGCACCTCCTGTGATACCAGATAAAAGGCTTACTTAGCAGTACGTTGAGCTAGCGTTCAAAAAACTGTGTCACTCCAGGTGTGACAAATTTTCCTGCTTACATCGTGGTTACAAACCTTCTGCTACACGCCGGTTTTCTACTAATATTCATTTTTCACCCTCCCGCTTGTTAAATAGAGTTAAACTATCATTGTATCGCTTGCGATATATAATAAGTGCATTATCTTTGTATCGCAAACGACAGATATTATACAATTAAAACAACTTATAAAAACAACGATCATGAACCAGAACAATCAGAGTGTAGAATTACTTAAAGCGATCCTTCCTACATTAATTTCAGCAGCACAACAACATTATGTACATGCTACCATCAACCTCAAAAAGGGATTTATTAAACTTGGCAACCGAATGATGGAAGAGTACACCGAAGAAACCGCAACAGTTGGAAAAATTATTGACAGATTAATTGAACTTGACGGAACAGTGGAATTAGTGAATCCCGAAGCTCAGCTAGCTGTCTACTCTTCTATTGAAGATCAGCTACGCAATGAATGCGACTATCAGTTTAAATCAATCGCCTTACTGGAAGGTGCAATCAGAAGCACTACCCTTGATCTGGTAACCGAAAATTTCCTTACCGAATACCTGAACGAAGAAACCCAGCATGCAGCCTGGCTGAAACAACAGGTTGAGCTGATGGACACTATCGGAGTGAAAAACTACCTGTCGAAACAGATCTGACTAACTGCCCATACCAACAAAAGAGGATAGTGTTTTCACTATCCTCTTTTGTCATATCCTTTATTATAGAGCACCTTACAGTTTCATTCCGTAATGAGCTGCTAATTTGCGGGCTTCTTTTTTTGTCAGGTGAATCACCGAACCGTGTTTTTGAACTTCAAAGTTGGTACGCTTCATAACTCCCTTGTCGAAGTGACCCAGGTGTTCAAAATGTACAAAATCGGTTGTTTCGGCAAAACCAAAATTATGTGGATTGATACTGAAAATATCGTACATAAGCACCCACTTGTCCTCTCCGATACGTTTCCATACATTAGGAGCTTCACAGGAGCGGGGTTCAAAATCGATCTGTGGTGCTTCGTACACATAGCCCCGGTTAATATAATTTGATTTGGCTATTTTAATCCCTGCAGGTCCTTCCTGTGCAACATAGGTCATTACATAACTACCGTCCTTCATCGGATAAATATCGGCATCCAGCACCTGTATCGACGGATCAGGATACTCCAACAGCAGTTCCGGTCGGGTGGTCAGCGTACTGTATGCATCATCGGTATAGGCCCAATACATTTTAGTTTTTCCCTTACCGCCCAATCGCATGGTGAAATACAACATCATCTTATCGGCCTCAGGATCATAAATAGTCTGTGGTGCCCATGCACAAGCCACATCAAGATCGGGAAACAACTCCTCTACAAGTACATTGTGACGGGTCCAGTTGATTAAGTCGTACGATTTCATGAGTACAAAGCCCCGGTTATTTCCCCATCCGTATTCATCAGGGCGTTCCCAACGGGTTGTACGGTGTCCCTGCTCCATCCCGAAAACATGCAGATCGGTCATCGCTACATAAAAAGCACCATCCTTACCACGGGTAATATGCGGATCACGAATTCCTTTCTGGTGGGCAATGGTATCACCGGCAATTACCGGCATACCGTTATTAATATCGGTAAATGAATATCCATCGTTGCTCAGAGCAAAATACAACCCATGAGTATCGTCCTTAAAATAGGTCATCAGGTAGGCCCCCATTTTCTTTTCAGAGGGGATCCGTTTTTGCGCATTGACTGACACACTCATCACCAGGGCGAAGAAGCAAAGAAGAATTACAGTTCTTTTCATAAGTTGATTTTTTATATTCAGCTTGCAAGTATACTGAAAAAAAGTCAGCCTTCCAACTGCCGTTCCACTATTTCAAGGATCTGCGATTCGAGTACTTTTGTTTTTTGTTCTATCTCAGTTACTTTGCCAATAAGATCCTTCGCAAATTGCTTATCGTGAATTGCTCCTGCATTGATCTTCACATTCAGGGATGCACCCATCACTGCCGAACGGGCCGCAAGGGCACCTACTCCTGCATCGGATATGGAATTGGGATTGCCCATCTTCACCATAGCAAGCATCACCTCCATCGATTCGTAACTTGTTTTTGCAATCCGGAAAGGTACCTCCATAGCCTTTTTGGTGGCTTGCTGGATCGCTTCACTGCGCTTTTCTTTTTCTTCAACAGTGGCTTTCGGCAGTCCAAAGGCTTCAATAATAGCAGTATAGGCTTTGGTATCCTCATCCACCAGCTGAAGCAGAGTGTCGTGGTACTTCTTACCTTTCACAGCCCAGGCTGCAAATTCTTCCCAACGATCCTCCCACCCTCTTTTGTGAGCCGACAGATTAGCCACCATGGTACCTAAGGCTGCCCCAAGTGCTCCCATACAGGCTGAAACGGAACCTCCGCCGGGTGCAACCGACTCAGAAGCAGTAAGATGGGTAAATTGTTTAACGCTCAAATCAACCAATCTCATTGCTGTTTCGTCTTCAAGCAGGTATTCTATTATCTTCTTCCGCGGATCAAATGCTGTCAGATCGTCAAGTCCCAGTGATTTAACCGCTATCTTAAGAATCTCTTCGTCAGGGATACCTGCCGAACGACCTTGTTTATGCAGAAAGTAGTTGCCGGCATCAAGCATCAGTTGCAACGGAACCACTCCCACCAGTTCTGAACCCGTAACACGAATTCCCCGTACTGCCGCGCGTTCACAGGCAAGCTCAAACAATTGATGAAGCGACACCCTGGTGGTGTCGGTTATATTAAACGACAATTGTGCAATTCCATATTCTTCAATATACCACCCTATTCCCTTCACCCCCTTGAGCAACCCCGGCTGGTATACCGGCTCTCCGTTCTCATCTTTTACTATTTTACCTGTCAGGGGATTACCCTCGCGTTTTATTCTTCCTTTTTCGCGAATATCAAAGGCAATTGAATTTGCCCACCGGGTGGAAGTGGTATTCAGGTTGATATTATATGCTATCAGAAAGTTACGGGCACTTACTGCAGTGGCTCCGGTTTTCTGAACGGAGGGAGTGAACGTCGACGGACCGAAATCCGGTTTCCATGAAGGGTCAGCGAGTTTTTGCGCGAGTCCTTCGTATTCACCTGCCCTGCAATTAGCCAGGTTACGGCGTTTTTCTTCGGTGGCTGCAAATTCGTAGCAATACACCGGGATGTCCAATTCCTTCCCGATACGTTCAGCAAGTGTACGGGCATAGGCTGCTGTCTCTTCCATGCTGATACCCCTGATAGGAATGAGCGGCAACACATCCGTTGCACCAAACCGCGGATGTTCGCCCGCATGCTTACTCATATCGATTAGTTCGGCAGCTTTTTTAACTGCTTTGTAGGCTGCTTCGCACACAGGAACCGGCTCTCCCACAAAGGTGACCACAGTACGATTTGTTGCTTTACCCGGATCTACATCTATCACCCTGACTCCTTCTACCGACTTTATTTCTGTTACTATCTGATGGATGATAGCACTGTCGCGTCCCTCACTGAAATTAGGCACGCATTCAATTAACTGCTTCATGCTTAACTTTATATTTTATTTAGTAATGCCCTATTATAGAGTATATTATTTTTAAACACATAAGATGGAATAAGTTCCCCTTGCCGGTATAACACTTCGCGATAGTCGTTAGTTGAATAGATAATGAAATCAGCTTTCATACCCGGTTCGAGTCGACCGCGATCCGACAGTCCCAACGCTGCTGCTGCCCGAAAAGTAAGGGCTGCCCACACTTCTGCCATCGAAAGCTTTTGCGCCATGCCCAGGATGGATGCCTGTGCCACCAGATTCCCCATAGGAGCCGAACCCGGATTCCAGTCGGACGCTATCACCAGCGATGTTCCCGCATCCAGCAACTTACGTGCAGGTGCAAAGGGCTCTCCCAATCCCAACGAAGCTCCCGGTAAGGCTACAGGTATAACATTTCCTTTTGCTAAGATAGCTATTTCACCCTCATCAGCAGCTTCGAGGTGATCGATACTCACTGCCTCCAGTTCTACAGCCAGCTTCGCTGTTCCGCTACTGAACTGATCACCGTGAACAACTACATCGAAACCCAGCTCTTTTGCCTTTAGCAGGTATTCGCGTGCCGCCTTCACCGAAAAGGCACCTTTTTCTATAAATATATCAACCCGATCGGCTAACCCACGTTTCTTAATCTCCGGAAGCAACTCAGTCCTCATAAGGTGCAGGTATGCCCGCTCATCGCCCCTGAAACCGGTGGGGATAGTATGTGCAGCCAGGCAGGTAGGAATCAGGTCGGCAGGACTTAGCAGACCAGCTTTCTGTATAGCTTCGAGTAGTTTAAGTTCCTCATCCACCGACAAACCATAGCCACTTTTAATTTCTATAGTAGTGATACCCCTGGCAAAGAGGGTATTTGCCCGTTCGAGGGTCAGTTCTGCCAGTTCTTCTTTGGTTGCAGCACGTGTTTTACGTACCGTGTCCATAATGCCTCCTCCTGTAGCAGCAATCTCCAGGTACGACTTCCCGCCGGTTCGTGCTGCATAGTCGCCGGCTCTGGATCCTGCCCAGCAACAATGCGTGTGGACATCGATCATGGAGGGAAAAGCCACATATTCACCCTTCAGCAGTTCAAGTTGAGCTTCGGGATAGCTGTTCATCAGCCGGTCAAAGTTACCTGCTTCAACGATGGTATCATTTTCAACTACAATACCTGCCAAACTTACAATCTCCAGCTGCTCATCACTAAGGGGACCCCGTAGCGACAAACCAGCCATCGTAATAACCTGCTGAAAAGGACCAATCAAATACTGCATTTCTATTAACTGATTAAGGGTAAATGATGTTGAGCTTGTTCGTAACCGGCATCAGCATGCCGGTAAATTCCCATTGCAGGATCATTAAAGAGAACCCTGCGCAGGCATCCGGCAGCCCGATCAGTGCCATCGGCAACCACCACCATCCCTGCATGCTGAGAGTAACCAATGCCTACCCCACCACCATGGTGGAACGACACCCAGGTAGCACCGCCGCTGGTATTCGCCATCAGATTAAGCAATGGCCAGTCCGACACCGCATCCGAACCATCCTTCATCGCTTCCGTCTCGCGGTTTGGCGAAGCCACCGAGCCACAGTCGAGGTGATCGCGACCGATCACTATCGGAGCGCTCACCTTACCCGTTCGAACCAACTCATTAAACAAGAGTCCTGCCTGCTCCCGCTCACCTATTCCCAACCAACAAATGCGACTTGGAAGTCCCTGAAATGCAACCTTTTGCTGAGCCTCATTCAACCATTTCTTCAAGTGCATATTTTCAGGGAATAACTTTATCAATTCCCTGTCGGTAGTATATATATCTTCGGGATCGCCCGACAAAGCCACCCATCGGAAGGGTCCTTTACCATCGCAAAAGAGAGGTCGTATAAAGTTGGGAACGAAGCCACTGAAATCAAAAGCATTGGCTGCACCCCCCTGACGAGCGTATTCACGCAGGTTATTTCCGTAATCGAACGTGATACTTCCACGTTGCTTCATTTCCAACATAAAGCCCACATGGCGCGCCATACTGCGAAGCGAACGACGCCTGTATTCTTCGGGATTAGCCGAACGTAGTGCCAAAGCTTCGTCGAGCGACATTCCGTTGGGCACATAGCCATTCAGGGGATCATGAGCGGAAGTCTGATCCGTCAGTATATCAGGTACAATATTATCGTTCAGCAATCGCTCCAGCAAATCACCGATATCGCCTACCCAGCCAACCGACAAGGTCGCACCGGCTGTCATGGCATCAAGCACCCACCGTTTTGCTTCTTGGTAATCGGTAGTCATTTTATCCAGGTAACGGGTTTCCAGCCGTTTACGAATGCGTTCCGGATCCACATCGGCACCCAGGTAGACAGCACCGGCCATCGTTGCAGCAAGGGGTTGAGCACCACTCATCCCTCCTATTCCTCCGGATACTATCAATCGATGCTTCAGGTCACCCTTGAAATACTGACGTGCACATTCAGCAAAGGTTTCGTACGTACCCTGCAGAATTCCCTGTGAGCCAATGTAAATCCAGCTGCCGGCAGTCATCTGACCGTACATCATCAATCCACGTGCCTTTAGTTCCTCGAAATGCTCCCAGTTAGCCCAGGCAGGCACCAGGTTGCTATTGGCTATCAGCACTCTCGGTGCCTCCGGATGCGAACGAATGATTCCGACAGGCTTGCCCGATTGAACTAACAGCGAATGATCATTATCCAACTCAAGTAAGATGCGGACAATCTCCTTCACTGCCTCAGGGTTACGGGCAGCCTGTCCGGTACCCCCGTAAACTATAAGATGAGCCGGGTCTTCGGCCACCTCTGCATCCAGGTTATTTAACAACATACGTAAAGGAGCTTCAGTCTGCCACGAGCGGGCATGCAACTGCCCACCCCGGGGAGCTTTGTACTGCGGATGAGTAGCGTATAGCTTAATAAATTCCGAATATTTCATGGTCTTCGTTTTGAAAGTCTAACTTAAAATTACGGGATATCTCGTTCAAAGACTGCAAGATAGCCTTGGATTGTAGTAACTGAATAGCCTTCTGTATATCATCAGAAAATAACCGATCCGTTTCTGCGAAGGTGATATATTGACGAATCACATCATGTGCCTTCTCTGTAAGGAGTCCCGACTTAAGCGGTTTACGGAAGTCAAAACCCTGGGCGGCAGTAATCATTTCGATAGCCAGTATCTTTTCCAGGTTCTCAACAATACGCAGGCTTTTGCGAACTGCAATGGAACCCATACTGACATGATCCTCCTGTCCGAGTGAAGTGGGTATACTATCGGCACTGGCAGGAAAACACAGCGATTTATTCTCACTGGCCAACGCAGCTGTGCTATACTGCAAGATCATGAAACCGGAATTAAGTCCCGTATGTTCCATCAACAATTTTGGCAATCCGGGCACCGTCTCCATCATCGACAGATAGATACGCCGGTCGGCCACATTGCCCAGTTCGGCAGCAGCTAATCCGGCATAATCAATAGGCATGGCGATGGGCTGTCCGTGGAAATGCCCGCCACTTATTGTCTTATCTTCTGAAAAGATAATCGGGTTATCGGTTACCGAATTTATCTCCAGCAGTATCGTTTCCTTAAGATGAAGCCAGGCAGCTCGTGATGCTCCGTGAATCTGCGGAATACAACGAAGTGAATACGGATCCTGCACACGGTGACAGTTTTTATGGGAGTTGACCATTTCAGAACGATGCAGTAAGGCCCTCATGCGCCTGGCCACGTATACCGAACCCGGGTATGGTCGCAGACTGTGCAGCTCCTCGTCAAAACACTTTACCGATCCCAGCATTGCTTCGTGGTTGAGGGCGGCAATAACATCCGCATGGTCGAGGCAGTTTTGCATTTTCTCCAACAGAAGGATGGCATGTGCACTCATAAACTGAGTACCATTAATAAGTGCAAGACCTTCTTTCGGACCTAATTCCAGCGGGACCATAGAAAGTTCGTCAAGCACCTCCTGTGCATCCCTTATTTTATCGTGGTAATACACCTGCCCCTTCCCTAAGAGGGGTAAAAACAAGTGCGAGAGCGGAGCCAGATCGCCCGAAGCACCCACTGAGCCCTGTTCAGGCACACAGGGTATGATCCGGTTATCGATATGCCAGAGTATCCGCTCCACTGTTTCAAGGGCAATCCCCGAATAGCCTTTACAAAGG
>JAQUYE010000085.1:10127-11990 GCA_028691965.1 Paludibacter sp.
TTCAGGATCATCATCAGCAGTGCAATCTCGTGATCAATATAGTTGCCCACACCCACACTGTGACTCATCAACAGATTGTATTGCAGTTTGCGGGTATCCTCTTCGTCGATCAGGGTGGTGCAGAGCGGACCAAAACCGGTGTTAATACCATATACAATCTTTTGTTTGTGGACGATGCGCTCTACAACCCTGCGGTTTTTCTTTACCCTGGCCCGCGTGGCGGGAGTGAGTATTCCACATACTTCCGAACGGGCTATCCGTAATGCAAGACCTATCGTTAACTCGTCTTCTCCATACCTGAACTCAAGGTCTAATGTTTCCTGCTTCATGGTGTTCAATTTAAGGTAAAACAGAATAATCATTCCATTTACTTGCAAATATAAGATAATGTTTTAAGAATAAGCACCTGCCCACACTATCCTTTAAAAAAAATAAATGACAAAGCAACCCTTTTGTTACAGGACATTTTTTTGTAAGTTTGCCCGCACTAATACATCTCATTTAACCTTAAGTTCCAATGATAAAAAGAATGGTATTTTTTTTTGCACTACTTTCATCAACGATGATAAGTGCACAGGACCTGGCTCCTGTTAAGTTGAAGAAACCGAATATGAACAGGGGAAGCTCTGTAATGGAAGCATTAGCAAATCGGAAATCGGGAAATGACTATGCTACTAAAATGCTGAACATCGACGATTTATCAGATTTATTATGGGCAGCCAATGGTATTAACCGCCCGGAAAGCGGCAAACGCACAGCAGCTTCAGCAATGAACCGCCAGGATGTATCCATCTACACTTTCACAGCCAACGGACTGGAAACCCGTCCACGTGCATTTATGGACAGGGAAGGCATTAGCCGTTTATTAAAACTAAACAACCAGCAGCTCCCCTTACTCAACAATGCCGTCGGCTATCCAAAGTAATTACTGTAAAAAAATGCATATGCAAACCAATTCAATAGAAAATATAGAACTCAAATTCCTGGAACCTTCCGATTATCCTGAATTGAAAGAGGCCATGATAAAGGCATACGAAACCATGCCGGAAACGTATTGGAAAGAGTCGCAGATTAAGACGCTGATTAAGAAGTTTCCCGAAGGCCAGGTAGTTATAAAGGTAAACCAACAGTTTGCAGGATGCGCACTCTCTATCATTGTTGATTATGATAAGATAAATGCAAAACATACCTACCGGGAGATTACGGGTAATTACACCTTCAATACGCATCACGCGGATGGCGACACCCTGTATGGTATAGAAGTGTTTATTCAACCTGAATTCAGAGGTCTGCGCCTGGGTCGTCGCCTCTACGACTACCGCAAGGAATTGTGTGAGAAGTTAAACCTCAAGGGAATTGTATTTGGTGGACGCATTCCGCATTATCACCTGTATGCCGATCAGATTTCACCGAAAGAATACATAGCGAAGGTTCGTCGCAAGGAAATCCACGATCCGGTATTAAACTTCCAGATGTCGAACGACTTTCACCCTTCCAAGATATTAAAGGGTTACCTCGACAACGATACCGACTCCAACGAATTTGCCGTTTTGCTGGAATGGCATAATATCTACTACGAGAAGCCAAACCGGAAAGTAGCTGCTCAAAAGACCATCGTTAGACTTGGACTGGTGCAGTGGCAGATGCGTTTGTATAAGAATCTCGACGAACTGATGCAGCAGGCTGAGTATTTTATAGATGCTGTTTCGGGATATCGTTGTGATTTTGCTCTCTTCCCCGAATTATTTCACGCGCCGTTGATGGCCGAACACAATGATTTATCCGAACCGGAAGCAATTAGGGAGCTAGCGAAGTTTACCGATGAAATTGTACGACGGTTTTCCGAATTATCCATCTCCTATA
>JAQUYE010000011.1 GCA_028691965.1 Paludibacter sp.
ATCTGCAGCAAGTTTCGGAGCCGTCCAGTTCTCACTCCCTTTATCTTTTCGCGATACATAAATACACACATCGGGATGCCCTTCACGGGTACCACCAAAGAATGCAGTCAACAGATCACCCTTTGTTGTTTCAACAATGGTTGCTGAATGGCATTGCGGAAAATCAGCTTTTGTATACACATATTCCTGAACAACAACCTTTGAAGGTTGAGGAACCGGAAATTCAAAACGGTAGGTACCGGATCCGATTTTGCGTATCTTTCCATTAGGCAGGTGCAGCTCGGCAGTGCTGTTTGCAGGGATCTCCACCTCCCACTCTACCTTCATCAGCGTTTTCTTCCAGTTACTTACCACCTTACCATAGGGAGTTTCGTAACCTGCATCCACAAATTCCAGGTCGGGTACAGTAAAGTCGGGTTTCATAATCAGGTGACGGAAAGCCGGCTGTTCCGGATCTGTCTTTATCCCTGCCAGGTCTTCAAACACCCAGGGCAGGAAATCTCCCAGCAACATAACATGGTTACCCGAATTCATCCCCGGGTCGGCTGTATTTCCATTCCATAACTCCCATATGGTGGTTGCACCATTAGCCGCCATATACCCCCAGGATGGATAGCTCTGCGAACTTGCCAGTTTAAAGGCAACATCCCCGCGACCCATTTTTCTGAGTTCCTTCATAATCCATTGGGTTCCGATTACTCCGGTCGGAATAGCTGCATTATATCCGTTGATAATTTTAGAGATTATATGTGCTTCAACCGTATCGGCATACTGTGAGGGAACGATCCCAAAAGCCAGGGGTAACAGGTTCGAAGTAGTTGAATTGTTACCGTAATACAGGGAATCTGTATGGAAGAACTGCTTATTAAATCCTTCTTTTACCTTTTCTGCCATCGCTATCCATTCTTTCTCCTCAGCTGACAGTCCCTGTAACCGGGCAAACTTAGCCATTAATCCCGACAGGTGGTAATAATAGGCAGTCGACAACAACGCACCGTCGGTTTTACGCAGGGGATCGCGACTATGAATCAACTCAGGACTTTCGGGGGGTACGCACCAATCACCGTACTGGTCTTTCGTCACCACATAATCAGCTGTCATATAGGTGCGTGCTATATGCTTCATCCAGGTTTCAATGGCTCTGTAATGTTCGCGAACCGGACGGGTATCACCAAATTGCTGATACATCATATTAACCGTCATCGGGAAGGCTGCCGGCCAGGTTACATTATCACTGTAATAATTCCAAAAAGCAGGAGCCACATCGGGAATAGCTCCGTCGTAGCGTTGCGCCTCGCTGATATCTTCGGCCCACTTGGCATACATGGCTTTATTGTCGAACAAAAAGCTCTCACCCAGACTTCCCATGGTTCGGTCGCCCAGCCAGGGCTGACGCTCGTTGCGTTGCGGGCAGTCGACCGGCATTCCCTTGTAATTACCACGGATACCCCAGAAGGCATTGCGGATAACTGTGTTTAGTACCCGGTTGGAAGTGTTTATCGAACCGGTATGCGCCATTTCATCTTCCACCACTTCACCCAGGAAATTATCAACTGTAGGTTGGTACCTGTATCCCTGAACTTCAACATAGCGAAAACCGTGGTAAACAAATACCGGAGCCCAGCTCTCGCCCGATGGATCGCCTTTCAGGATATATTCGTCGGTAACCCGTGCATCCCGCAGGTTTCTGGTAAATAATTCTCCGTTATCCTGTAAGGTTTCTGCAAACCGAAGCCGGATGGTATCACCGGCCTGTCCTTTTACCTGAATACGCAACCACCCTACCATATTCTGACCCATATCCAGGATATAGCGTTCGGAAGCAGAAGATGTTGCATCCAGTCTTTTTATGCTCAGGGGTTTAATCGTTTCAGTTATCTTCATACCCGGCATCAGCTGCGCTTTCATCCGACCGATGGGAATACTTACCCGCTCGGCTGCCATCCACTTACTGTCGTCGTAACCGGGCTTAGTCCAGTTACCTAACTCCCTGCGTGCATCATAAATCTCGCCATCGTATTCGTTGTTCGAGCGAATAGGGCCATCTGCATTCAGCTTCCAGCTGGCATTGCTGACTATCTCTTCTTTACTTCCATCGGTATACTCAACTGTTAGGTTCAGTCGTAGCTTAGGATATCCAAAGGTGTTGATTTTGTAGGGCTTGTAGGCTTGTCGCATCGTATAATAGCGGCCGTTCCCCAGCGCAACACCAATAGCATTTTGTCCCTCCTGCACCTGAGAAGTAACATCATAACTGTTGTACAACACTGATTTGCGGTAATCGGTAGGCGCAGGTGCTAGCACCTGATCCCCAACACGCTGCCCGTTAATAAACAGTTCGTACAAGCCCAGGCCGGAGATATACACGCGGGCACTCTTCACCTTTTTGGAAGTTGAAAACTCCTTACGCAGGTAACGGGCCGAGAGTCGGCTCCACTGCGTTTCACTATCGTGAGGCATTGCCCTGTCGAGCCCTATCCACTGCGCTTTCCAGTCCGAATCGGCCAACAATCCCATACTCCAGAAGGCCGGCTTCGAAAACTCACTTACTCCTTTGTTGGTCCATACCTTTACTTTCCAGTATGCCGGCTGTTTCGACTGCAGCGCTTTCCCCTGATAGGAAATCCACAGTTGTTCACCTGATTTTAGCTTTCCTGAATCCCACAGGTCGTAGTCGCCTTTCTCCAGCGATTCCTGCGACGAAGACACCACAATCTGATAGGCTTTCTGAACTACATCCTGAAGACCCTCCGCCTCCGTCTTCCAGCTAAAACGGGGCAACCTGACATCAATACCTTCGGGATTAACAAGCCCTTCGGTGGTAAGGTCGGACACCCGGATCGACTGTGCTACAGCCAGGGAGGGAAATAGAAAAACGATAAGCAGTGAGATACGAATAAGGGTTTTCATACAGGAGTTGTATTAAAAATAAATCTGATTAATTAGAACCGGCAACAATCATTGTATCGGTTGCCTTAAGATAGTCTTTTCCTTTTTCAACAGCGATTAATACGCGATCGTGACCTAACATATAGGGAACATCGGCCTGAAAAGCATGCACCTTGTTGCCGGCAAATTCGCCGATGTATTCAAGTGCACCAGTTGCAGGCACAAACCACCAGCATTCCTTGTCAGCTCCGCTGATCTTCGAAAGATCGAGCTGCATCGGGCGACCGGAATAATTGTATGCCAGCAGATAATCCTTTCCACAGGTAGCCACTACACGGTCGTAACGCTCCCCATTAACACCGGCTACGATCGACTGATCAGGAACACGTTCGAAGAAGGGGAATTTAAGCATCAGCTGTTTCAGGTGCTGCATCTGATTAAATCCGGGATCTTCGAGGCAATCGTACCAGTACTTACCGGGGAAGAAAGAGCCTCCCACACCGGGCTTGTAGAACTGCATAATGGAATTATGACCGTACGTATGACCGAACGAACCGGCAAAAACCGACCAGTAAGCGTACCGACGTACATCATTGTCGGTCCAGCGTGCTTCATGTTCTTCGTGCAAACCATGTGGAATATCTTCGTAAATAGGTTCAGCATCAATAACAGGTTTAAGAGGAGTCATCGCCTGACTGCGCTCCACAAACCGCCAGTTATCTTCTTCTGTATTTTCTTCAATGGGATAATCACCATCGCCTTTACGCTGACCATAACGACGGTGACCGCTCTGGAACATGTTAAAGTCCATCCACTCCTCACCATTAAACCAGGTTGCCGAAGTAGTTCTTCCCCGTGGGTGGAAGGTCATCAAATGATCAGGGTCGATCTTACGAATACTATGTGCCAGGGCTTCCCATACATCTGTTTTCATATCACCACGGATATCGCCACCTATCACCCAAATGATGTTCGGTGAGTTTTTATAGCGTTCGGCCAGGAACTTTCCATAGCTGCGCGCCTGATCCGCATTCATTAATCCGGCGTTTACCGGACTGCCCCATACGCATACCATGGCGATATAAATACCATTCCGCTCAGCGGTCTTAATAATATAATCCATATGATCCCAGTAGCCATACACTCCTTTTTGATTGATTTTGCTGAAATCAAAGCCATTCGGCATCGACGACTGACCGTAGGCATTATAAGCCGGGATACCGTCGATGGTTTGTACCTGTACTACATTGTAACCCCGTCGACTGCACTGACCGAGGTAGTAGGAAGCTTCACTCCGATCGAGGCGCTCGGGCAACAACCAACCGGTCTCACCCAACCAAAAGAACGGTTCGCCGTTGGCAAATTTAAGGTAACGACCTTCCTCACTCACCATCAGACGACCTTTTTTGAAAAGATCAGCGTTGCCCTGCGCTCCTGCACCTGTCAGCAGAACGAGCATTAAAAAAAGACTAACAATACGATTCATAAGAAGTTATTTTATGTAGGATTATTTTTATTCGTGCATCAGTTTTTCATATTCCATCATCGCCAGGATAAACGAACCTGTTGATTTCGGGTCGTTGAGAATGATTGGTTCGCTGATGTAATAAGCAAAGCTACCATCGCGGCGTGTACCACCACCTCCCAGTCCGGCTACCGAACAACACTTGGTAATATCATACCAACCCTTGTCGTTCTTAACAATGAATTCGGCAAGTACTCCATCGTAGGCTTTTTTCACCTGCGGAATAAAGCTGTGATCGATATAGCCCTGTCGAACCGACTTGCTCAGGAAATACAGGAACATCGAGCTGGCCGACGATTCAAGGTAATTTCCCTCATGTTCGGGCTGATCGGGCACCTGGTACCACACACCCTTTTGGGGATGCTGGTACTTAATCAAAGCGCTTGCCAGTGTTTTAACACGTGCAATCAATTCGTTGCGTTGCGGATGATTGGCAGGCAGAAAATCAAGCACATCGACCATAGCCATCGCGTACCAACCGATACTGCGACTCCAGAAGGAGGGCGACAGGCCGGTCTTCTTATCGGCCCAGAACTGCTCGCGACTTTCATCCCATCCGTGGTAGTTGAGTCCTGTAGCCGGATCAAAGGTATGCTGATGAATCAGTTGAAGTTGTAACATCGCCTCTTCCATCGCTTTCGGGTCGTTGAAATCAACACTATACTGAGCCAGGAAGGGAGCTGCCATGTACAACCCATCGAGCCACATCTGATGCGTATACTTGAGCTTATGCCAGAACCCACCCTGTGAGGTACGGGGTTGCTGGTCGAGTTGCTTCATCAGCGTATCAATAGCTGTCTTGTAACGCTTATCCTTTTCCTGTTTATAGAGTTCAAAGAGAATTTTACCCGGTTTTACATTGTCCAGGTTATAAGTGAGAAATTGCATACGGATCTTACCCTGCGCATTAATCGTTGAGTCGGCATACAATTTGGCATAGTCGTAATAACGTTTATCACCCGTGTGTACTGCCAGATCCTGCACTGCTTTTGCAACCAGACCGTGGGTATATCCCCACCGCGGACTGCGGGCATTTTCTATTTGCCAGGCTTCGGGGAATCGTTTCATTTCCGACTCCGCCATCCTCACCGACCAGCGTGCGGGAAGTTCATCACCTGCCACCAGTACATACTCTCCACCTTTGCTGGTATTCAGATCGTACAGGCGGGTGGGAGTTAATTCCAGTGGTTTAAAGAAGGATGGGTCGTTGATACGGGCTGCAGGTGTTTCAGGAAACTGAAACAACGGATTCGGATTAGGACCTGCTGCTTCGCGTAACCCCTCACCCTTCAGGGGAGAAGCCATTCTCAGGCGCAGCACACCACCATTCCGTGAATGTACTTTCAACTTCGTTACCTTACCTTCCTTCCAGGCCATATCGATAACAAAACCGCCACGGGCCACCAGACCGGTAACTTCACCGGTATCCCATACCGAGGGAAGGGCCGGCAGCAGGTATACAAAACCATCATGACTCTGCATCAGCATTTCGGCAATACCGGCAGTACATCCGAAGTTACCATCAATCTGGAAGGGCGGATGCGCATCAAATAAGTTAGGATAGGTACCACCTCGTTTAGGTTCGTCGCGCACCAGCGAGAGCTGATCGGTAATTAGTTTATAGGCATGGTCGCCGTCGAGCAAACGCGCCCACAGACACACTTTCCAACCCATACTCCATCCCGTCGACGGATCACCGCGGGCGATGAGTGAATTTTGGGCTGCCTGAAACAGCTCCGGTGTACGATAGGGAGAGATCTGATTACCGGGGAACAAGCCATACAAATGGGAAACATGACGATGCTTGTCATCCTGCAGGTCCCAGTCGTGCATCCATTCCTGCAACTGACCCCACTTGCCGGTCTGCATAGGCGCCATTTCAGCAAGCTTTTTGCGTAGGCGGGGAACCAGCTCATCGTTAATAGAAAGGATACGTGCACTTTCAATCACCGAATGCCACAGGTCGAAAATCAGCTGATTATCCATGGTTACCCCAGCAGCAATGGTTGCTTTCTTTCCGCTACCGGCATGTGAATTCTCCGGCGAGTTGGATGGGTTCACTACCAGCCAGTTGTTTTCGGGCTCGTACATCATCACTTCATCAAAGAAGACAGCCGACTCGCGCATAATGGGATACACCGAACGCAGGAAGGCAGTATCGCCCGTATAAAGGTAATGTTCCTGTAAATGGCGACACAGCCAGGCTCCGCCCGAGGGCCACATTCCGGAGGCTGCACGGTCGATTCCACCGGTTACACGCCATACATCCGTATTGTGATGCATCACCCAGCCATCAACACCATACATAATTCTGGCTGCCTCCCGTCCGCTTTCACTCACCTCGCGGGTAAGTCGCAACAAAGGCTCATACAGCTCGCTCAGGTTGGTAACTTCAGCCGGCCAGTAGTTCATTTCCACATTTATATTGGCTGTATACTTACTGTCCCAGGGAGGAAACACCTTGTCGTTCCATATTCCCTGCAGATTGGCTGCTTGTCCGCCGGGTTGCGACGAGCAAATCAACAGATAACGACCAAACTGATAGTAAGTTGCTACCAGCTGATTATCGTTGGAAGTTGCAAACTGCTCCACACGCTTATCGGTAGTCAGCTGCTTGTACTTGTTATCGCCCAGGTAAAGCGTCGAGCGATCGTAATATTGCTTATAAAAGTCGATGTGAGCACGACGGGATGTACTAAAGTCCTTGTGTACAGCTTTAGAGAGTATATCCTTTGCTTTGGCAACCTCATCGATGTCGATATTCTTATAATCTCGGAAGTTAGTGGCGATGGAAACCATCAGCACAACTTCATCGGCCTTATCCACTACCAGCACGCCATCGCGGGTAGTCAGTTTTCCACCTTTAATTTTTGCAGTCACCCGACCGTGAAACTCCACCTTGCCGCGCAGTCGCTCGTGAGTCGGGGTAACCCCACTCAGCGTAATCTCATTCTCTTCGGTAGTAATCTTAACATCCTGATGCGGCGATGTAAGCAGTGCGTGAAAACTAATCTGTTTCTTCTTAGAGGCAGTAAGACGCATCATCACCACCTGATCGGGGAAAGAAGTAAATACTTCCCGCTGAAATTCGACGCCTTTCACTTTATAGCTTACGCGGGCAATAGCCGAATCGAGACTCAGCTCGCGGTAGTAGTCGGTATAGGCCGAATGTCCCGGAAACGACAGGCGCAGGTCGCCAAAACTCTGATAAGGCATCCCTGAATTGGTTTGCGACATTACCTTTTCGGTGGCTAATTGCTCTGCTTCTATATACTGACCGGCAAATACCATATCCCTGATTTTCGGGAGGTATTCCAGTGCAGCAGGATTCGGATTGTTATTGGGCTGTCCGGCCCATATCGTTTCTTCATTCAGCTGAATATGCTCCTGTGCCGGATTCCCGTACACCATGGCACCCAGGCGCCCGTTTCCTATTGGAAGGGCTTCTACCCAGAGGGATGCCGGACGATCGTACCACAACAGGTGTTCGTTGTTACCCGGCTGGTGGGCCGGCTTCCCGGCAGCTACTGCCGAAAGGCCCGTTACCATTAACAGAAGGAGTATTCCTGCAATTCTCACTATTCTTTTCTGTACTCGCATAGTTTAGTTGTTTTTATTTTTCTCTGCTGCTGCCTTCGCCGCTTTTTCTGCTTTTATCTTATCGGTAAACTCCTTGTACATTTGTCGCCAGTTACGACCGTTGGCATTCAGGTACTGTTCGCAATTGGTTTTGTAAATCTCAAAGATGGCCGATATGGCTTTCATTCGCTTGTAGTCGACTGCCTGTTCGCGCGCCAGCCTCAGTTGTTTCAAAATAAACTCTTCTTCCTTAGCAGTCATATTCGGAACAATAGCTTTAAAGCCCCTCATGGTAAAGTCAACTTTCCCAATCGTATAGAAATCAAGTATTTTCTCTACCTGTTCTTCGGTAAGGTCCTTGCGTAAACCGCTCATCAGGTCGGTATGTACCGAAGCGGGTTTTCCAGAGTTGGCAATCACCTCGCGGTCAATCTCATTCAAAGGCTTTCCATTGAGGGGATTGATTCCTGCCGGCACGGTAGTGTAGGGATGATCATTGTGCCAGTCGCGTACTATCTTCATGTGTTTCATCACCACTGCTCTTACGCGCGCTTCCTTAGCCGGATCGTTGAGCTTCAACGAGTCAATCCATACCTTTGATTTCTTTTCTATGTCGAGATCCGAACTGATGGCCGCAGCCGTTTTCTTATTCAGGTGCTGATCTACTTCCTTTAACGAGCGTACTGCATTAGCGGGAAGGTTGTCAACCTGGCCTCCAAAACTCTGCATCATTTCCTTTGGTTCGATGGTAATGCCCGACTCATCAGCGCTGGTTGCTTTCAGCTTGAAATAGCGGGCAAAGAACCCGTATACTGCTTTGCGTTTGTTGGGACCGAAATCATGTCCTTCATCAGCAAGGTGTACATTCGAGAGTTGTTCGGTTGCATTATAAAAACCATATACCCGTTGCAGGTATGGATATTCCAGCTCAGGCACCGATGCTGTCCAGTCCTTCCCGTCGGATATCACACAGAGCGGTTTGGGCGCATAGGCAGCCAGTATCTCCGCATTGTTGGTTCCGCCACAGGCCAGCGATACAGGCATACCACTTTCGCAGGGACACCCACCATCAAAATGGGAAGCCAGATTTACAGTCGGACAAGCAGCCGTAATCCTGTCATCGAGGAAGCTCAGCATCACCACCTGCGATCCACCACCCGAACCTCCGTTGGCGCCGATGCGTGTCGCATCTACCTCCTTGCGGGTAAGCATGTAGTCGAGTACAGCAACACCATTCAGCAACTGTACGATATGGGCCGTCGGCGTACGGTGCGCAGCTGCCCCTACCATTAATTCCGATTCGCCCCATCCGAACAGGTCGTAACTAACACTGATAACACCCATCCTCGCCAGCGTGGCAAAGCGGGTTTGCTCGTCTTTGTTATAGCGACCATCAGGCCAGTGACCGTTAGGCATCAGTATTACCGGATAGCTTCCTTTCTTTTTAGGCAGGTAAATCGATCCCGTAACATAATAACCCGGCAGGGATTCGATGGCAAAGTTCTGCACTTTATAGCCATCGTAGGTACGTATTTTCGACAAGAGAGGCTTCGGGTTTAGCACTTTTTTTGAAAGTGCCTGCTCCCAGTTCAGGTTCTTCTTCACTTCAGTGCGCAGGCACTCACGGCGTTTCTCCCATTCCTGCTGATTAGCGTACAGGGTATTCAGGAAGTTGAGCATCTTGCGACCATCTTCCGGGGTGCGACGCATGTATTCGTATTTCTTTATTTTGTACGAACCATCGGGCTGTACAAGTGCTTTATAGTCGAACACCGACAACACACTGCTTAGTGATTCTTCCAGCGAATACGGACGAATGCGGAAATCGGCCCAGGGCACCAGCTTGCCAACAGTGTCCACTTCCACTTTCAGCTTCACGTCGAAACGGGAACTAAGTTCGTTAATAACGGTTCCGAGGGGACGGACAAACTGATTCTCAAACGACTGTGCTTCCGCTAGCAGTGCAACACTCAGCAACAGTGATAGTGCCTGTGGTTTGAGCAATTGAATACTATAGTTCTTCATATACAACAGGTATTTATTAACTTTTTATTTCTGTTCGTGTAATTCCAGCTTAGCACCATTTATATATACCTCGTTTAGCTGTAGGCGCTCGAAATTGTAGAATTCGGGTTTCTGTCGACCTTGCAGATAGATATTGGTAAGCGACACATCCTGTATCGGCGACTCTTCCAGTCCGCGTATAAAAACAGGTACATTCACATCGGTACCTGTCACATTACTGATGTGGATATTGCGGAAGACAGGGGTACGCTCTGATACCGGTTCTTCCGGCATTCGGCTGTACCGTAAATCCATGATAATAGCTTCTTTCTGAATGTTACGCATCACCACATTGCTTACGCTGATGTTCTCCACCACTCCACCGCGACCACGTGTCGATTTCAGACGAATACCACGATCGGTACCATCAAACACACAGTTGGTGATGGTGATGTTGCGCACACTTCCACTCATCTCACTTCCAATAACCACGCCACCGTGACCGGCAAGCATGGTGCAGTTGGTAATGGTAATATTCTCACAGGGTGTATTATAGCGTCTTCCCTGAGCATCACGACCGCTCTTGATGGTGATGCAGTCGTCGCCCACCGTAATATGGCTATCCGAAATCCGCACATTCTTACACGACTCGGGATTGATACCATCCGTGTTCGGCGAATCTACATTATCGATGGTAATACCGCTGATGGTGATGTTTTCGCAGAAGTTCGGATTGATCGTCCAGAAAGGGGAGTTGGTAAACTTCACTCCCTGAATGGTAATACGTTTACTATTCAGGAACTGCACGAATGGCGGACGGAAGAAGCGACGTTTCAGGGTTCCTGTATAATCTTCGTTGGTTTCGGCATACAGGGCTTTCACATCGTTTTGCTCGTCCCACATAGCCTGGTATTTATTCACATTCTGCACTCCGTTCTTTTGCAGGTCAACCAATACCCTGAAGAATTCGTCCCACCATGCCTTCCCCTGCCCGTCGAGGGTTCCTTCTCCTTTTATGGCGATATTCTCGGCATTTTCAGCATAAATCAGGGGCGAAAAGCTCTTCATCATTACACCTTCGTAGCGCATGTCCACAAAAGGCAGGTAATCATCAAAATTATCGGAGAACAACAAGGTAGCTCCGGCCGATAATTCAAGGGTGATATTACTTTTCATGCGTATCGGACCAGTAAGATAGGTGCCGGCAGGAAAGTACAGGGTACCGCCTCCTTTGGAATGTAAGCGGTCGATCGTGTAGTTAATCACCCTGGTGTTTAACTTCTTACCATCGGCCTTAGCACCGGCCTTTCGCATATCTACTACCGATGCCTGCACCAGCAGGGTGGTTAATAACAAAGTGATTGTAAGCACATTCTTGAAAAAGGATCTGTTCATATCGGATTGTTTTATTCTGAGTTGCAAGTATACTAATTAATTGAATCGGGCAAGGTAGTTGTGAACGAATGTGTACCACTTCCTACCAATTGATCTGATAAACCGGGAAGGCGTACCGTCGCACGGGTATTAACGGGTAGGATAACCGTCAGGTCGACCTGCTTTCCGCTTCGTTTCCAGTGAACGCTTACTTCCCCGTAAATGGTTCCGGTGGATGCCTTTACATGACTGAGTTCGCCCACGATCCGGGGTTCGATAATGATGTGTTTATAGCCCTGCTCCGGACGAATACCTGCCAGCGAGGCAAAGAACCATTCGTCGATCTGTCCCATCATAAAGTGATTCCACGACGAACCCATGCGCGGATCCCATTGCTCGGTAAGTGTTGTAGCTCCAAACTGAAGCTGAAAGCCATAACCCGGTGCTTCGTAGTGATGGTGCATGTCGTACATCAGCTCATTGAGTCCGTTGGTAGCCAGCACCTGAAACAAATACCGGTTCCCTACATCCCCCGTTGTAAGGCGGTTGCCCTTTTCCTGAATAGCTTGTACAAGGCGGTCGAGTACAGGCTTACGGTACTGTGGTTCAACAATATCGAGGTAAACGGCCAGTGCCAGGGCGGTCTGACTGCCGGTAGCATAGCTGGCTGTAGCAGCATCGAACCAGCGTTCGTTAAATCGCTCACGAACGGCTGTTGCCAGTTCGCCAAACAGCTTCGCATCGAGCTTATTCCCCACTCGTACAGCCAGGGCGGCCATCAGTTTTAAGTCGTAGTAATAGTAGGCAGTAGCCACATAAGGCACAGGAGTATTCCGTGAATATCCGGCCCTGAAGTCACCATAGTCGTACCAATCGCCCAGCCCGAAACTCAACTCATGATCTTCCGCCCGTGAAATCAGGTATTCCATGTAGCGGCGCATGTGTGGATAATAGTCGAACAGCAGGGTGGAATCACCGTAAAACTCTTCGTACATATGCGGAAAGATGATAAAGGTACTACCCCACTCCGGTGAATCACCGAACTCGTCGAAACCACCGTTGGCAGTGCCAAAGATATTGTAAAGGGGTGCAGTGGTGGGCACCATCCCGTTGGGTTGCTGTGCATCGGCCATATCGCGCATTATCTTTGGCCCGAAGCGGGTAAGGTCGTAATTATACAGCAAACCGGGACCGTTGAGATGAACCTGTTCGAGCCATCCGAGCTTTTCACGGTGCGGACAATCCGTAAACACTGCCTGCATATTACTTTTCACAGCCATCTCTATCAGGCGGTGTGTCTTGTTAAACAAATCGGAGGAGGTCTCGAAAGTCGACAACTTAGTAACGGAGTTATGGACAAAGCAGGACTGCAACCCGGTGAGTACCGGTAGTTTACGGGGATTAGGATCGCCTTTCTGAACGGCTCCTTCTACCTGTATGTACCGAAATCCGTAATAGCTGAACCGCGGTCGCCAGCTCTCTTCTCCCTCACCCTTTAACACATAGCGGTAGTAATGTGGCCGGCCGGTCTGCCGTTGATCGCAAGCCCCTTCAGGGGTTAGTGCTTCCGAAACGAATATAATAATTTCATCTCCTTTCCTGCCGCGCACCTTAATCTCCGGAAATCCCGAAAGGTTCTGTCCCATGTCAAATACCATGGCCGACGCATCCAGTCTGCGTTTAGTTTTTTTCGAAGCTGAGTCGAGTTCCTGCTGTATAAACAGCTTGCGGGAAACGGGTTGGTAGCGACTCATAATCTTTACCGGGTCCGACTGCTGGGGAGTGAGTTCACCGGCAGGGGCATCCTGTAACACAACGGGTTTCCAGTTCGCAGCCGTAAAACCGGGTTTATCCCATCCTTTCTGCTCCAGGCGGGCATCGTAATCTTCACCACCGTAGGTATCGTTAAAGACAATTGGACTAAGATCATACTTCCAACTTTCGTCGGTACGTATCAGTTCCACACTACCGTCGTCGTACCTTAGCTCGGTGACCATCCACAGTGTAGGAGCTCCGAAGGAAACCTTCAGCTTGGTGTACCTGCCACCCTGAACATTGTAAAAACCATTTCCAAGCAGTACTCCGAACACATTCTCACCCTTCTTCAGTAAAGCACTGATATCGTAGCTATTGTAGTAAACCGTCTTTACATAGTCACTCCACAGGGGCGCAAATTCGCTGTCGCCAACCTTCACGCCATTCACCGTGAGCTCATAATGACCAAGACCGCTAATATGAGTGATGGCTTCCACCACCTTTTTGGTGGTTACAAACGATTTGCGTAGCTGAATGCTTTTACGCGACAGACTATCAATTCCGGCCCATACAGCGCGGTATTCGGGGGTGCGCATCTCACGACTGTAAAAACGTTTCCCTGCAGGTATACCTGCACTATCGCTGCGGATAGCTCCAATCCAGCTTTGCTCACCCAGTTGCTTCAGGTCAGGTGCAGTACGAAACCGGGCAGTCCTGCTCCAGGCCGACACCTTTCCGGCGGCATCCCACACCCTTACTCTCCAGCTATATGCGGTAGCAGGGCTGAGTGGAAGTCCGGAGTAAGTTACATGCTGACTGGCATCCGAGTTCACTTTACCACTTTGCCATACTGCTGTTTGGGTGTAGGTAGTGATCACTTCAATCTCGTAGGCCGATTGAAGCACATTCGGTTCGGCAGCACTCAGCTGCCATCCGAAACGAGGCTGAAAGGTAGTAAGTGCAAGCGCCTCCTCCTGGTATTCACAGCTTACCTTACTCACTTTTATCGCGTTAGCAGGGATTACCAGCAACAACAGAACTATCAGCAACAAACTACTCTTTCTCATTCCTTTACGGATTAATATTACATTTCAACAAGCCCAGAGTCTCTCTGCTGCCCATCTCTTTTCCATCTACGAGTATCCGCAGTCCTTTTCCAAGGTGATAACGATCACCGTGCCTGTCCCATATAATGGTAAGGTTTTTTCCCTGGTACAACACATTGTCGAGACAGAACCAGTCCCATTTATCTTCGGGTAAAAGCGGATTAATTTCAAGCACATCACCTGCCGAAGGACGCAAGCCCACCAGGCCGGTAATAATCAGGTCGTTGAAGGTAGAATGGTTGTAATAACGGGCACGCTCCTGATCACCTTTCAACCAGTAACCGGTCACTTCGTCGAGGTATTCGCCGATGTAGGGGCGACCGCGATGCGACTGCGACTCAACCAGTTTCTCGAGATGCGTGAAGTACAATTGTTTGTCGACTACCTGCTGCGGATAGCGATGCATGAAGTTAGCCATGGCAGTAAGGGTTTGCGAAGTGGCAAAAGGCCATATGGCTCCGTCCCACTCACATTTGCCCACACCACGGGTGCGGAACTCCGGATGTCTCCGTTCGGCAGTAGTATGTCCGTAAGGTGCCATAAAGCCCTCGTCGTCGCCCAGCTGCACCCAGGCGCTGTCGAACTTACTTTCGGCAGGCAGGTTGAAATACCAGGGTATATAACCGATGGCTTCACGGGCATTGGCCAATGAATCGGTTCGACGGGTTTCAAAGAACTGGTTCTTTGAGTTCCATAGCAGTGTTTCCACCAGGTTCTTGAGAGTGTCGGCTTTTGCAGTGTAGAGCTGTTGCTTCTCAGTATCACCCGCCATACCAAAGATGGTGGCAAGTGCACGGGCATTACCATACATATAACTGTTGATGGTGGGGCGTGCGTACTTTTTACGCCTACCGCCACTGATGGATTCTTCCATTCCGTCCTGCACATCACCCTGCCAGTATAACTTGTTAGGCAGACGATTACGGCCTTCCCAGTTTTGGTATTCCTGTTCCATATCACTCAGCATGTCCATCAGGAATGCTGTATCGCGACTCACATAAAAACGATTCAGCTGTGCATCTATATTCCACGAACTGAAGTTCATCATCCTTGCCATGGGCTTACCTTCATTACCGCGGTACCAGGTACGGATAATCTGATTCAGGTAGGTGGAGTCGCGCATCCAGCGACTTTCGTATATATGGTGTCCAATGGCACAGGCAATCAGGTTGAACTTATCAGCATAGGAGCGGTTGACCAGAAATTCGGTCATACCGTAGCCTACCGGAGTGTTCTTGATGTGCTTGCGCAGCGACCACCAGCGGAAATAATAGATCTCTTCAAAATTTTGTTGCGGACATTCAAACAGGGGAATGTTTTGCTCCATCCACTCAGCCGATTGTGCATTCGGTATCGCCTGTACGATGTTCTCGTCTTCCATGGTATTGAAATAATCCACATAATGACGGAAGTTATCGAACTTCAATACTGCTGCCGAGGCATTCGTATCGAGCGAACGGGTTTTCAGACTACCAATACGGAACATGGCAAGTGCTTCCTGCTCACCGGCACCCGGCACATCATAGTCCATATCGGCAGGAGTATCGATGGTGGGATAGTCGCGCGGAGCACCTGTATAAAAGGCCACCCGTTCGATGGAAGCTACAGGAGCATAGAACATGCGCACACCGGCTTGTTTTCCGTCGATAAATACGGTGATACTACGGTTGGCGACCGACAAGCGGGCAGTTACTTCGTAGCTTCGGTTGGGTTCGTACTGCATCAGGCGACCAAAACGGGCTCCTCCCTTGGCACGAAACTCACCTTCGGGAGTAAATTCGAGGCGCGAACAAGCAATACCCTTGTCGTCGAGGAACTCAATCCGCAAGAGGCCTTTGTCGTTCTGACCGGCACGGACTTCAAACGTCACTTCCAGCTCTTTCGAGGCAGGTAGCTTATGTTCAACCTTTGCATAATCAAAGGGATCCTTATCCCTGAGAGTCAACCAGGTGCGACCGGCTTCCTGCTCCAGAGATACCGGAGCCCAGAGGGGCGAATAGATATTCCAGGAAGTAAGATCACTCAGGTGCTGACCGGCTTTAAAACTTGCATCAGCATGAGCCGTAGCCCTGGCCTGAACAGGAACAGGAATACGGGATACCCACATATCTTCTTTGTTAACACTATAACTCACCCACATATCCTTGTCGGCCGGAACTCCATTACCTTCCTGAATACCACGCACATATTGCGGGCCGTTCGACTTGTAATTGCCCCCGTAGCGCATACGGGTAATCTCTCCGTGAACCAGGTTGAGTGTTGTATAATTCCAGCCATCGGCCGATGTGGATATAGCTAAAGGCCAACGGTATTCCGAAGGATTATAAACGGTAGCATAACTACCATCACTAAGGCGTTGTCCCCATATCTTGGCATTGCTGTTTACAAAACCTTTTGCACGCAACACAGGCTCTGCCCAGGTGTTTCCTCCGTCTTTACTAACCGAGGTAAGGGCGTGTTTCCACAGACTGGCAACAGTTCCGTCGGGCAGATGATAGTAATTAAAGGCTTTGTAGCCTTTATGAAGCGGAATAATCGGGTCGTTGCGATCGGCTTCTTCCACCCATTGCATACGGTAAAGCGGGTTGTCAAGGATCTCCTGACAGGCTTTACGAAATTCCTTATCACGGCTTTTTGTAAAATAGGGGTAATCGGTATTTTTGGCCGAGAAGTCGTGATTATAGTAGATAAAATAAACCGGACCAAACGATCCGTCCTTGTAAATCTCACGAATAACCCGTCCGATACCGTTTCCATCGTTGGGATCGTCTTTCTTATCCAGGGCCACACCATAATTGGCCATGGTAAGCAGGCGGCCCGATTTGGAAACATAAAAACCAACCCGCTGGTGCATGATAGCAGTCAGGTTAGTTGCAACATCCGTGCGACCGGGTTTTGTAAATCCATCAGGCACCTTATAGATAGGGAACAGCACCTGTGGCTCCGACCAGTTATAACCATCCGCAGAGGTCTGCAGGAAAGTCTGTGAAGGCGGTATATGCTCTCCCACCTCACCACTCAGGTATTGCAGGTAAAACATTCCGTTGTGATAGGCCAGCATCGGCTGATGATGGTATGTCCATCCGTTACAGTTGGCCGCTTCGGGATATTCACGGTTAGCGCGCATGGTCTGGATGTTGTGCACTCCGACTACAGGCGACAACTGTCCGTCGTGATAAGCAGGATTGGCCAGGGTTGTTCCGGTGTAGTGGATACGCTGATCACCGGCCTGCACCATGGCAAGTGTAAGGATCAGTGAAAGAAGTAGATGTGTTGTTTTCTTCATCATAGGTAATTAATGCTTTTGTGCTGCTTTCAACAAATTCTTTACAAGGGATTCAGGGGCTTTAAATACCGTACCGTGCTTATGCCCTTTCGGGAACACAGCCTCTTCGCCCATATAGCGGAAGGACTTGAAATCGGTAGTCTGAACGGCACCATAACTAAAGTCCCGGTATTCGTCGAAATAAATATAGTTGTTTTCGCCACTTTGTGCAACTGTAGGACCCTCGCAATACGAAGCTGTAAAGGGCTCGGATACGGTATGATAGGGACCTTCGGCATCGGAAGCAAAAGCCACCTTCAGGTTGCGGTTCGGACGGGTATTATCTTTAAACACCATAACATAATCCTGTGGTGCCCGTTTCACAAGGGTTGCATCTATTGAACTGAAGCCCGGATCAATTAACAATTTCGTTTCCGAGAAGGTCTCAAAGTCCTTCGTAGTCACGTAAAACAAGCGATGATTATTTTTGAGTTCTTCCTGTCCGAGGTCGAAGCGACCGGGAATAGTTGAAGCCCATATTACCATGTATTGTTGCTTTGCATCGTCGTAAAACAATTCAGGGGCCCATACATTCACGGTAGTGGGTTCGTGAGTCATTACCTCTACCAGTTTGGGTTCCGACCAATTGATAAGGTCGGTCGACTGAGCATAACCAAATCCCATATCCCCTTTCCAGCTGGAAGTCCACACCAGGTGATAAACACCTTCGGGAGAGCGAACGATGGAAGGATCGCGCATCACCTGTTGGTTGCCGACTGAAGGTTTCAACCACACACCGGGAATACTGTCCCAGTGCAATCCATCCTCACTGTAAATAAACTTCAGCCCGGCATCAGCAGGCTCTCTGAACGACGTGGAAACATACATTTCCTTTTCTCCTCCGCAGGAAAGGAAAAACAGAACAGCAATTAATGCAAAATAGTACTTCATAAATTGTTCAATAGAATTTCATTACCATGACGGTTGAAATCCTATTTTGTACTGAACATCTACAGTTGGAAAATTAATTCTTACTTTTGCATTCTTAGAATTATTTATGCTCATTACTACAAAAGCGATCGTATTACGGACGGTCAAATATTCCGACAAAGCATCGGCTGTAACAGTGTTTACGAGCGACTACGGACGTATTGGTCTGGTAGCCTATGGGATATCCGGCAGGAAGGGAAGCGGGAAAGCTGCATTACTCCAACCTTTGTCGCTGGTTGAACTAACCATGAGCTATCATCCGGGAAAGGAGTTGCAGCAACTGAAAGAAGTTCGTTCGGAAACAAATCTGGCAGGCATCAGTGCCCATCCGCTAAAAAATGCAATAGCCCTGTTTATTGCCGAGTTGCTGAGTAAGACACTCCGACAGCAAGAGGGGGAGCAGGATTTGTTCGACTTTCTGCATCATGCACTCGAATGGCTGAACGAATCACAAGAGGGTATCGCTAACTTTCACATTATATTTATGTACAAGCTAACCCGTTTCCTTGGTTTTGAGCCGAATACCGAACTCAGGGATGCCCGCTGGTTTGATTTGATGAACGGCTGTTATTCGGTGAACCGCCCCCTGCATGTGCATTTCGTGCAACCGGAACTAATGCCCTGTTTTACGGCTATGACCGACTGCAACTTCGCAACCCTGCAGCACCTGCGCTTATCGCGCGAACAACGGAACGGGTTGCTGAATACCTTACTGGAATATTACAAACTCCACCTTCCGGAATTTCATACCCTGCAGTCGACAGCAATACTGCGCGAATTGTTTAATTAAAGTCGATCAGCGTTTCTGTTTCGCCAACTTCCAGTCGAACCTGTGCCCCCAGAATAAGCGGATAATTGTCGGGTTCATGCCCGGCAGGGAAATCAAAGCATACCGGATAGGAAGTCCCTTCGGCAGCATCACGAATAATCCCGGCTATGCTTTGTTGCATGGAACTATCTTCGGGACAATCGGTAAACCGGCCCACGATAATACCGGCAAGCTGCTGTAACACACCACCCATGCGCAGGTTTTGCATCATCCGGTCAATATGATAGGGCTCTTCGCCCACCTCTTCGAGGAATAAAACGGCACCTTTCCAGTCGGGTTCGTAGGGAGTACCCCTTACCGACATCAGCACCGAGAGGTTACCACCGATCAGCGTTGCTGAGGCCTTTCCGGGGCGGTTCATCGGGTGAGCAGGAAGGAGGTAGGTGGGAAGGTGACCTTCGAGCAGGTTCTGCAAACTCATCAGGGAAGGATCATCGTCGGGCAATTCGGCCAGGTAGCGGGCCATACTTCCGTGAATCGACGGCACCCCCAGGCGGGAAAGTGCACAGTGAAGTACGGTAACATCGCTAAAGCCCACCAGCCATTTCGGAAAGTTGAGAAAGGCCGAGAAGTCGACTTTGTCGATAATCCGCGACAAGCCATACCCTCCCCTGCTACACAGAATAACTTCAAGGGTAGGATCATCCAGCGCTAACTGCAAATCATACAAGCGTTGCTCGTCGGTACCGGCAAAGCGCCCGTGCGACGAAAGAGCATATTTTCCGGTCGACACTTCATAGCCCCGGTGCCCAAGCACATCGGCAGCAGCCATTATATACTCCGGTTGAATAGCACCCGATGGTGAAATAATACGCAGTTTGCGCGATTTCACCATCGGGTTGATACCCTTGTTGAGGATCATGATTTTTCTTTATAGGTTACCCATTTAATCATTTCTTTCCAGGTCACTTTCTTTCCGTACATAAGAATACCGGTACGATAAATCTTAGCAGCTACCCAGGTACTACCCAGGAAGGAGAGAATCAGAATACCGATGGAAAGGGCGATTTGCCAGAAGTCGACTCCGAAAGGCAGTCGCACCATCATCACAATCGGCGAGGTAAACGGAATCATGGAACACCAGAAGGCCAGGGGGCCATCGGGATTCTCGGCACTATAGATGGCCGCGTAAACGGCAAAAATAATGGGCAGTGTTAATGGCAGGGAGAACTGCTGGGTATCGGTTTCGTTATCCACCGCCGATCCTACGGCAGCAAACAGGGAAGCATACAAGAGATAACCACCCAGGAAGTAGACTACAAACAAAATACCTGTCTCAACAAAGTTAAAGTTAGCAAGTGCTGTAAGCAATTCGGGCATTACCCCCTCTTCGGAAACAGGAAGTGCAGTTGCGGTCATGTTCATACCCTGTACCTGCTGATAACTGTCCATGTCCACTGAAGTCCCGAATACGGCAGTCAGCGAGGAAACAATAATCAGGGTAAGAATTACCCATAATGCAAATTGCGTGAGACCGACCATCGCTATACCGACAATTTTGCCCATCATCAATTCGAAAGGTTTAACGGAGGATATGATTACTTCAACGATTCGGCTGGTTTTCTCCTGCACTACGCCCGACATAACCTGAGCACCGTACACTACGATGAACATGTAGATTACAAAGGCGGCTATCATACCGATAATAATGGCCAGCTCTGCCGAGCCCATCTTTTCCTCCCCGTCTTTTCCCCAGCGAACGGTTTTCACGTCGACGTCGGATTTAATTTCATCAGCTATCTTCTTGAAATCAGGGATGTTGAGTGCTGCCAGCTTTTGTTCTTCAACGAAGGCATCCAGCTGACCTGCAACAAAGGATTTTAAGTCGACGCCCACCTGTTGATCAGAATAAAGGGTAGCTGCTGAGGGATTAACCGACAGATCGGCAGTAATTAACAAAATAGCAGCAAAGGATTTATCTTCCTGTTCGCGGTAGGTCTCAATGGGCTGATCGGAGTACTCGAACGCATACTTTTCGTTGCCTTCAAATACCTCCCGGTACATGCCGGTCTGATCGATTACTACAATATTATTCACCGTATCATCTTCAATCTGAGCAAGAAACAACGGCAACATAATCATCCCTGCTATCAGCACAGGGGTTAGAAAAGTGAGGAGAATAAACGAGGGCTTCATCACCCTGGTGGTATATTCACGCTTAATAATTAAGGATATCTTACTCATGACTGACGATTGGAAGAGGTTACTACATCAATAAAAATATCGTTCATCGAAGGCAGCAGTTCTTCAAAAACCACTACTTCCGAGAGAGAGGCTACCTGCGTAAGCAGTTCGTTATTAGTCTGTCCGGGTTTCGCTTTCACCGTATACTCTACCAGGCGGGTTCTGTCGCGGGTATCCAGAATTTCAACACCTGCAGGCTGGATGGGTGTACGGGTAACAATGCGATAGGTACCGGTGGCATGGGCTGCACGGATATCCTCCACATTTCCCTGCAACACAATCCGGGAATGATCGATCAGTGAAATCGTATCACAGAGTTCTTCGACCGACGCCATATTGTGCGTTGAAAAGATGATGGTGGCACCCTGATCTTTCAGACTGAGGATTTCCCGTTTCAACAGATCCGTATTAACGGGGTCGAAACCACTGAAAGGCTCATCAAAGATCAGCAGATCCGGTTTATGTAAAATAGTAGTAACAAACTGCACTTTCTGAGCCATCCCTTTCGACAACTCTTCAACTTTTTTGTTCCACCACGCCTGAATTTCGAATTTTTCAAACCAGAACTTCAGGGCTTTCAGGGCATCGTTTTTGGTCATACCCTTTAGTTGCGCCAGGTACAAGGCTTGTTCGCCTACTTTCATCTTCTTATACAAGCCACGTTCTTCGGGAAGGTAACCGATTCGCTGCACAGCTTGCGGCGTCAGCCGTTTACCGTTTAAAAACACTTCACCGCTATCGGGTGCGGTGATACAATTGATGATCCTGATCAGGGTCGTTTTTCCGGCCCCGTTTGGTCCGAGCAGTCCGTATACCGAATTCTCCGGTATGTCGAGCGACACCCTGTCGAGCGCCAAATGACCTGAATACTGCTTTACTACCTCTTTAACTTCTAAATGATTCACTATGATTTATGTATTAATAATGATGATTCTATAATTTACCTTCATCACAAAAGCTATAATAATTACCCCTGGCGATTATAATATGATCCAGCAATCGTATTCCGACCGCTTCGCAACCGGACTTAATCCGTTGCGTTACTTTTTCATCCTCGCGACTCGGGAAATTCTGACCGGAGGGGTGGTTGTGGGCCACTGCCACACATACCGACGACCGTTCCAGCGCATTTTTCAACAACATCGGCACATCCACCACCGTATGTTGCATTCCACCCTGCGTTAACTTCCGCACTTCCATCACATTGTTGCCATTATCCATGTATGCTACCCAAAACTCCTCGTGCAAAAGGTCGATCAGTAAGGGTTCAAATACTGACTGCAGGTTAGCACTGGAGGTAATTTTTGGTCTGACTACGGCATCACGGGTATTGCGTCGCTTCCCTAATTCGAGCGAAGCAACAATACTCAATGCCTTGGCATCACCAATGCCCTTAAACTCGCGGGTCAGGTCCCTGACACTTTTACGGGCGAGCTCGTTGAGGTTGTGATGGCAGGCAGCCAAAATTCGTTTAGCTACATCTACGGCCGATTCGTTACGATTGCCGGATGCAATTAGTATAGCAAGCAATTCGGCATCCGAGAGGGCCACTGCCCCTTTCTGTAACATTTTTTCTCTTGGCCGGTCTTCTTCCGACCACTCACGTATGGTGAGGTGTTTTCCTTCCAACGACATATCTTCACAATAAACAGGTTTAGTTAAAATTTGGCTGCTAAATTAAGAAAAAATAGATTATAACAAGTACAAAGGACCAGGCAAAACGTAAAAAACAGGATGCAAATCAGCAATTAAGCAAATTAAATACCTTTATATATTTCATATTCGTTAGAAAAACGGTATTTTCGCAGAAAAATACACTTTATATGCTCATTATTGGAATAGCAGGAGGCACCGGCTCCGGAAAAACTACGGTAGTAAAGAAAATTCAGGAACGTTTACCCTCCAGTCAGGTTGTCATTCTTCCGCAAGACTCTTACTATAAGGATAGTAGCGATAAGCCATTGGAAGAACGTCTCGAAATGAATTTCGACCATCCTGATTCCATCGAATGGGAATTACTTGTAAAGCATCTCTCAGAGCTCAGGGAAGGAAAAGAAATTCAGCAACCCATTTACTCCTACCTTACCTGTACACGTGCAACGGAGACTATTCCTATCAAACCCTGTAAAGTAGTAATCGTTGAAGGCATATTGGTGCTCACCAATCCGGAGTTGCGCCAGCTGCTCGATCTGAAGGTTTTTGTTGATGCAGATGCCGACGACCGGCTGATTCGGGTCATCAACCGCGATATTGTAGAAAGAGGTCGCTCGGTAAACAAGGTTATGGAACGCTATGAGCTGACTGTAAAGCCGATGCACGAACAATTTATCGAACCTACAAAACGATTTGCCGATATCATCGTACCCCAGGGTGGCAATAATCACATTGCCATCGACATTCTCACCAAATTTATTCTCGATTTTTTAAAGAAAGATAAGTAGCAGCAAGCCTCCGGCATATTCCTGTCGACCCTGAAAGACCTGTTGCTACCGGCTTAATCCTCATTATAGGAAAGGCGCTGAAATCTGCGTTGCGAATGTAGATGAGCTGCATTGCGAATGTAGGTGGTCTACATTGCGAATGTAGGCGGGCTGCATTGCGAATGTAGGCGGGCTACATTGCGAATGTAGATGAGCTGCATTGCGAATGTAGGTGGTCTACATTGCCGATGCAGATGGGCTACATTGCCGATAAAAAAGACCGGCAGTTCAATGAACGCCGGTCTTTCTTGCTTTTATAAAAATCGGAAATCTAAAAAACTATTTAACCAGTTCTTCTTTCTTTTTGTCTTTCTTGTGAAGCTCATAGGTAATAGGAGCAGCAATAAAGATAGAAGAATAAGTACCAATCACGATACCGAACAACATTGCGAAGATAAATCCGCGAATGGTTTCGCCACCAAAGACAAAGATGATAAGCAGTACTAAGATGGTACTCACAGAGGTACTAAAGGTACGACTCAACATCGCATTGATTGCATCGTTCATTACCAGACGACGTTCGCGTTTCGGATACAGTCCGATAAACTCACGGATACGGTCGAAGATAATCACGGTATCGTTCACCGAATAACCCACCACAGTAAGAATAGCCGCTATAAACGCCTGGTCGATTTCCATCGAGAACGGCATTATGCTGTATAGCAACGAATAAACTCCGAGGGTAATTATCGTATCGTGTGCCAGGGCGATGATAGAACCAAGTGAATAACTGTACGACCTGAATCGGATAAGAATGTAAAGTCCGATTGCCAGAATGGCGAACAATACAGCCCAGACAGCGGCACGTTTGATATCATCAGCAATGGTAGGACCTACTTTCTGAGAACTTTGAATGTGTTCATCCTTGAACTCATCCAGACTGGCATCCTTTAACAGCGGTTTTAATCCGTTGTACAGAATTGCTTCAATCTCGTCGTCGATAGTCTCCGAGTTCTCGTCAATCTTATACTTGGTAGATATACGAACCTGATTTTCGGAACCAATGGTGATTACCTGAACAGCAGTTCCATCAAAGTCGTCGGCTAATAAATCGCGAACATCCTGCGTTTTAACCGGCTCATCAAAACGAACCACATAGTTACGACCGCCACTGAAGTCGATACCCAGGCTGAAACCACGGGTTACGAACGAAAGCACACTCACCACAATCAGCACACCTGAAATAATATAGGCGATTTTACGACCACCGATAAAATTAAGGTTTACGTTCTGGAACCAGTCTTTGGTAAGCTTGGTTGTAAAGGGAAGTTCTTTGGCCTCCTTACGGTTCACATACCAGTCGAGCATCAGACGGGTAAGGAATACAGCAGAGATAAAGGAAGTGATAATACCGATAATCAGGGTATTTGCAAAACCTTTGATAGGACCTGTACCGAACACAGCAAGTACAATACCCGTAATCAGGGTTGTAACGTTGGCATCAATAATAGCTGAAATAGCACCACTGAAACCATCGTTAACAGCTCGTTTCATCGACTTGCCTGCTTTCATTTCCTCCCGGATACGCTCGTAGATAAGTACGTTCGCATCCACGGCCATACCCATCGTCAGTACGATACCGGCAATACCGGGCAAGGTAAGAACAGCCGAGAAGGAAGCAAGAATACCAAACAGGAAGAAGATATTAGCCAGCAAGGCAAGGTCGGCAATAATACCCGGAGTAAATCCGTAGTAGAAAATCATGTACACCATTACCAGCAGGAAGGCGATTGCGAAAGAGATCAAACCACTGTTGATTGCTTCCTGTCCGAGCGACGGACCAACAACATCTTCCTGAATAATGCGGGCAGGTGCAGGCATCTTACCCGATTTCAGCGTGTTTGCAAGGTCTTTTGCTTCTTCAACAGTAAAGTTTCCGGTAATCTGTGATTGGCCACCGGTAATTTCGGTGTTAACAGTAGGGAACGAGTAAATATAACCATCCAATGCGATAGCAATGGATTTACCAATATTTTCCTTGGTCATACGTGCCCAGGTCTTTGCTCCTTCACTGTTCATGCTCATGGATACATTGGCATAAGCAGAAGCCTGAGTAAAGTCGGCACGTGCATCAGTTACCGCATCACCACTCAGTGGAGCACGGTTGTCGCGGTTGGTTTTAATGGCAACCAGCTGGTAAATATCGCCCCGTTCGTTGATGGCTTTAACCGACCAGCGCAAACCGAGGTTAGCCGGCATAACTTCTCTTACAACACGTTGGTTGAAATAGCTGTTTATACGGGCAGTATCTTTATAGTGTGCAAAACCTACTACCGGACCACGTGAAATCTGACCGGTTTCGATACCGGGGATTGACAGTACGGCGAGTAAAGGATGATCCTTGCGGAACTGAGCCTGTAATTTGGCAGTATCGGTTTCTTCAGTCTGTCCTTTCTTAAGAGCAGCGATAAGACTATCCGGTTCGTTAGCTTCAACTGCAGCCGTGTCGACAGCAGCAACGGCTACTTCAGCAGAATCTACAGGCGATACCACCTGAGCCAACAGACGATCAGCTTCCATCAGGTTGGAAACAATTTCAGAAAGTTCGTAGGTTTCCCAGAATTCAAGATTAGCCGAACCCTGCAGGAGCTTACGTACACGTTCAGGATCTTTCACACCCGGAAGTTCAATAAGAATACGACCGGTATTGTTGTTGTCGCGCTGAATGTTAGGCTGAACCACACCGAAACGGTCGATACGGGTACGCAATACATTGAATGAATTGCTGATAGCACCATCAATTTCGGTTGCAAGAATTGCTTTAACCTCCTGGTTGGTTGATTTTAGTGATACCTGTTCTTTAAGTTCCATCGTGCTGAACACTGAAGCAAGTTGACCACCTGGGTTCACTTCTTCAAATGCGGATACAAATAAATCAAGGTATTGAACCTGACTGTTTGTTTTTTGACGTTCGGAAGCTAATTGAATAGCCTGGGTGAACTCAGGAGCATTGTTGTAACCGGATAACGCGCGAAGAATATCAGCAACTGATACTTCGAGAGTTACGTTCATACCTCCTTTTAAGTCGAGCCCTAAGTTGATTTCCTTTTCACGACATTCTTTCAGTGTGTAACCAAAGTAAACTTCTTCACCGGAGAGGGAATCCAGGTACTGATATTCCTTCTGTTTATCACCTGCAGCATAGTCCTGGGCTTTACGGTTATAAGTACCGGTAACAACTGAAAATGAAAGGTAAAACAAACTTACTAAGGCCAGCAAAATTGCTAAAACTCTTACAATACCTTTGTTTTGCATGGGAACTTTTTTATCTTTAAAATTTATATATTAATATGTATTTCGAAACGAGCCGCAAATATAATATTTTTTTTTGGATTTATCAGCTTTTAAGCGTAAATCTGTAATGCATATTCCGTTTATATACTGTGATATGTGCTTTCCCTGAACCTTAGATTAGATGCCATTAAAAAAGTTGACTTCAACCACTCAGTAATCTTTGTTTGATTATCAATACATTAACCACACCTACAAATTAAATCACACAAAAATCAGCACAAACATTTGATTATTCAAATAATTGTCTTATCTTTGCAGTCCAATAATCGCGGAGTGGAGCAGTGGTAGCTCGTTGGGCTCATAACCCAAAGGTCGTTCGTTCGAATCGGGCCTCCGCAACAAAGAAAAGGCTGTCTCTCAGGAGGCAGCCTTTTTATTTTTCCATCCACGACACCCGAGTGTAAGGTGCCGGCAAACCAACTTAGTTAACTCTGAATCGTTGTGTTCCGTTCTTAAAGAAGTCGACAATCTGACAGGCAGCTGCGATTCCGGCGTTTACATTTGCTTCGGAGGTTTGAGCTCCCATCTTTTTAGGGGTTGAGAAATAACGACCCTGAAACTTCTGAGCCATTTCTTCATGATTACCCGGTAAGATGTCGGTCAGGTATTTAAAATCGGCACGTTCTTCCATCAGCTCTACCATTTCTGCCTCGTTGATTACTTCCTTGCGGGCAGTATTTACCAGCACTGCTCCTTTAGGCATCAGCGAAAGCAATTCCTTGTTGATCGTGTTTTTAGTTTCAGGAGTAGCAGGGATGTGGAGTGATACGATATCGCATTTCTCGTACAGGGCTTTTTTCGACGACATAGGTATAACTCCATCGTTGTGGATGAGCTCGTCGCTGCAGTACATATCAAAGGCATACAACTGCATTCCGAATCCCTTGGCAATACGGGCCACATTCCGTCCTACATTACCATAGGCATGAATTCCGAGCTTTTTACCTTTTAACTCCGTTCCGGAAGTTCCGTTATAGAAGTTTCGAATCGCATAAATCAGCATCCCGAATACCAGCTCGGCAACGGCATTGGCGTTCTGACCCGGCGTATTCATCACGCATACACCCGCGGCTGTGGCAGCCACCAGGTCGATATTATCGTAACCGGCACCGGCACGTACCACAATCTTAAGATTAGGGGCAGCAGCGATTACTTCAGCATCAATGATATCACTTCGCACGATGATTGCGTTTACATCGGCAACCGCTTCGAGTAATTGTTGTTTTTGCGTGTATTTTTCCAATAGAACCAACTCAAAGCCTGCAGCTTCAAGTTCTTTTTTAATACCGTCGACCGCTACTTTGGCGAAAGGTTTATCAGTTGCAACCAGTACTTTCATAATCATATTATTTTAAATGACAAAAGGACGCCTATACCGCGCCCTTTTTATCATTAGTATATTAGTTAGTGTGTAATTTTTCAAATTCCTGCATGCAATCCACCAATGCCTGAACACTTTCAATTTCCATTGCATTATAGATAGAAGCGCGGAATCCACCGACCGAACGATGTCCTTTTATACCCACCATACCCCTTTCGGTAGCATATTTCTGGAAGTCGGCTTCGAGGGCAGCATATTCGGGTTTCATTACAAAGCATACATTCATGCGTGAACGATCTTCGACGGCTGCTGTGCCTACAAACAATTCGTTTCTGTCGATTTCGTTGTACAGTAAATCAGCTTTTGCTTTGTTGCGCTTTTCCATTCCTTCAACACCTCCGTTGGCCTTAATCCAGCGAAGGGTTTCCATTGCACTGTAGATAGGTAATACCGGCGGGGTATTAAACATGGAGCCATTGTCGATATGGGTCTGGTAACTTAACATAGTAGGGATATACCGTGTTACCTTGCCTAATGCCTCGTTTTTCACAATCACAAAGGTAAGTCCGGCAGGCGCAAGGTTCTTTTGAGCTCCTCCGTAAATCAACGCATACTTTGAAACATCGATGGGGCGTGAAAAGATATCCGACGACATATCAGCAATCAGGGGAACAGGAGAATCCATATCCGAAAGCACCTCGGTTCCGAAGATGGTATTATTGGTAGTAATGTGAAAATAATCGGCATCGGCAGGGATGGAATAGCCTTTTGGAATGTAGCAATAGTTTTCTCCCTTCGACGAGGCAACTTCAACTACTTCGCCAAATCCTTTTGCTTCTTTAAGTGCTTTTGCTGCCCAGGTACCTGTATTCAGATAAGCAGCCTTCTTCTCCATAAAGTTAAAGGGAACCATGCAGAACTGCATACTGGCACCTCCTCCTAAAAATAATACGGAATAACCTTCGGGGATGTTAAGAATTTCCTTAAACAATGCTACTGCTTCGTCGACAACCGGCTGAAAATCCTTTGCACGGTGCGAGATTTCAAGAATTGAAAGCCCTGAACCGTTGAAGTCGGATACAGCCTGAGCCGTTTTTTCAATCACTTCGCGAGGCAGTATCGACGGTCCCGCATTAAAATTATGCTTCTTCATACGTGTAAAATATATAAAAGTGTGTTCGATAGAATCTGTGATTTTCTCATCTTTTTTTGGAGCTGCAAAGTTACTGTTTTTTTTGTATATACGTTTAAAAAGTTTGATTTTCTGCATATAAGCCGAACAAAAAATGCAATTCGTAAGCAGTCGAAAATTATTCGGTATATTTTCTTCATTTATATTAAATACGCCGCTTTTTTTTTTACTTTTACTGCCGATAACATTCAATCTATCTTCTTAAATCTTATAGTATATGATCGTAGGATTACCGAAAGAAATCAAGAACAATGAGAACAGGGTGGCACTCACTCCATCAGGAGTGTTCAGCTTAGTGAAAAACGGGCATACAGTGTATGTAGAAACCAATGCAGGAATAAACAGTGGCTTTACCGATGAGAGCTATGTGCACGCCGGGGCTTCCATTCTGGCTACTGCGAAAGAGGTGTTCGACCGCGCAGAGATGATTATGAAGGTGAAAGAACCGATTCCTCAGGAATACGACCTGATCCGGCCCGGACAGTTGGTATTTACGTATTTTCACTTTGCTTCGAACGAAGAACTGACACGTGCCATGATTAAAAGCGGGTCGGTGTGCCTTGCCTACGAAACAGTGGAAGTGAACCGCACGCTTCCTTTACTGATTCCCATGTCGGAAGTGGCCGGACGAATGTCGATTCAGCAGGGTGCCAAGTTCCTCGAACGTCCTATGGGTGGTAAAGGAATCCTGCTGGGTGGTGTTCCGGGTGTAAATCCGGCGCATGTACTTATTCTGGGTGGAGGCATCGTAGGAACTCATGCTGCCTGGATGGCTGCCGGCCTGGGCGCTCACGTTACCATAGCCGATATCTCCTTACCGCGTTTACGCCAGCTGGATGAAATAATGCCGGCCAATGTCGACACGATGATGTCGTCGCAATATAATATTGAAGAAATACTCCCGCGTACCGACCTGGTAATCGGCGCTGTATTAATTCCGGGTGCTAAGGCTCCTCACCTGATTACCCGTGAGATGCTGCAACTATTACCCAAAGGGGCTGTATTGGTGGACGTGGCGATCGACCAGGGAGGGTGTTTTGAAACTTCCAAACCGACTACCCATGCTAACCCCGTGTATGAAGTGGATGGCATTTTGCATTATTGCGTGGCCAATATCCCGGGTGCTGTACCCTATACTTCGACCCTTGCACTGACCAATGCCACCCTGCCCTATGCGCTTAAATTAGCCGACATGGGATGGGAAAAGGCCTGTGCGGAGCACAAAGACCTGCAATTGGGGCTTAACATCGTACATGGAAAGGTAGTATGCGAAGCGGTACGGGAAACCTTTAAGTTGTAAAGCGCTTTTACTTCCCTGTTATAATTCTCCTGATATCATTGAGCTTGTTCAAAGCTTCCAATGGTGTCAGGGAATTTATATTCAGTCCTTTTATCTCGTCGCGAATCTGTTCCAGTACCGGATCGTCGAGCTGAAAGAAACTTAACTGCATCCCTTCACGTTGTGCAGCAAGCTCTCCGACCGGCTTTGCTACTCCGTTTTGCCGGTTATCGGTCTCCAGCTGCTTCAGGATTTGCTCCGAGCGCTTTACGATGCTCTTTGGCATTCCTGCCATGCGGGCCACGTGGATACCGAAGCTATGTTCACTCCCACCCCGTTCGAGTTTACGCAGAAAGATGATTTTCTTGTCCACTTCCCGTACCGAGACATGGTAGTTTTTAATCCTCGGAAAGGATTTCTCCATCTCGTTAAGTTCGTGGTAATGGGTGGCAAAAAGGGTTTTAGCCTGACAGGAAGCATTTTCGTGAATGTATTCAACGATCGACCAGGCTATGGATATACCATCGTAGGTGGAGGTTCCCCGCCCTAACTCATCGAATAAGATCAGACTACGGTGCGAAAGGTTATTAAGAATGCTGGCTGCTTCGTTCATCTCG
Source organism: Paludibacter sp. (assembly GCA_028691965.1). Classification (GTDB taxonomy): domain Bacteria; phylum Bacteroidota; class Bacteroidia; order Bacteroidales; family Paludibacteraceae; genus Paludibacter. Next base: position 31,684 of record JAQUYE010000011.1, read on the forward strand.
ACCATAAAGGTGGATTCTCCCTGCGATATATTATCACTGGCGCCCACACGTACGAAGATCTTGTCGACTACCCCGATGCTTGCCCGCTCAACGGGGACAAAACTACCCATCTGAGCCATCAGGGTGATCAGGGCTGTCTGCCGCAGCAGGGCCGACTTACCCGACATATTCGGACCAGTAACTATGATTACCTGTTGTGAGCTACTGTCGAGGTAAACATCGTTGGCCACATACGATTCGCCGGGTGGAAGTTGCTTCTCAATCACGGGATGGCGCCCCTGACGGATGTCGATTACTTCCGAGTCGTTGATCTCAGGACGAACGTACTTATTCTCGGTCGCCACCCTGGTCATCGATACCAGACAATCGAGCTGTGCTATCAGCGACGAATCCAGCTGGATGGCAGTAATGTATTCGGCCAGGCTCATCACCAGTTCGGTGTAGATACGTGTTTCAATTACCAGCAACTTCTCTTCAGCACCAAGGATCTTTTCTTCGTAGTCTTTGAGCTCCTGTGTAATGTAGCGTTCGGCGTTCACCAGGGTTTGCTTGCGAATCCACCCTTCGGGTACTTTATCCTTGTGGGTGTTTCTGACTTCAATATAATAGCCGAATACATTGTTGAAGCTGATCTTCAAACTGGGGATGCCGGTCGACTGGCTCTCTCTTTCCTGGATTTTCTGCAGAAACTCTTTTCCGGAGAAGGCGAGGCCGCGTAATTCATCGAGATCGGCATCAACGCCTTCGCGGATTACATTCCCCTTATTGATTAAAGCAGGAGGATCGGGCTGGAGTTCGCGTTCAATTTTGGCAGCCATCTCCCGGCAACTGTTCAACTGATCGCCTATCCGGCGCAGGGTCGGGTTGTCCGACTCCGATATAGCCTGCTTAATGGGTTCGATTGCATTCAGAGCTACCTTAAGCTGAACCACCTCTCGGGGATTGATACGGCCAACAGCCACCTTGGAGATGATGCGCTCCAGGTCGCCTAACAGCGACAGCTGCTGAATAAGCAAGTCTTTTAATTCAGGATTCTTAAAAAAATGCTCCACAATACTTAGTCGCTCGTCGATAGGCTTAACATCCTTCAGCGGGAAGGCCACCCACCGTTTTAGCAGACGGGAGCCCATCGGTGAGATGGTACGGTCGAGCACTTCGACCAGGCTGCGACCACCTTCGTTGATGGATCCGTACAACTCCAGGTTCCGTACCGTAAACCGGTCGAGCCACACATAGCGGTCTTCTTCAATACGCGCCAGCTGGGTTATATGACCGGTCTGCTGATGATGCGTAAGATCGAGGTAATGCAGAATAGCTCCTGCTGCCACCACCGCCATGGAAAGGTTTTCAACGCCGAAGCCCTTGAGTGTACGTGTTTCGAACTGCTTCAGCAATCGATCGTGGGCCGATTCGGGCGTAAACACCCAGTCTTCGAGGGTATAGGTAAAAAACTTTGTTCCGAAGAATTCTTCAAACTGGTTGCGTTTCGAGCGATCGAACAATACTTCTTTGGGTGAAAAGCTGTTCAGCAGCTTATCTATGTATTCGGGTGTACCTTCGGCAACCAGGAATTCACCCGTCGAAATATCCAGAAAGGAAACCCCGACTTGTTTCTTTACGAAATGAATGGCAGCAAGAAAGGTGTTTTCCTTATGACTTAAGGTAGTATCGCTGTAGGATACACCCGGAGTTACCAGCTCAGTCACCCCGCGTTTCACCAGTTTCTTTGTAAGCTTGGGATCTTCGAGCTGATCGCAAATGGCAACCCGCATCCCGGCTCTTACCAGTTTAGGAAGATAGGTATCGAGTGCATGGTGAGGAAAGCCGGCCAGCTCCACACTTCTTGCCGAGCCGTTGGCTCTTCGTGTGAGTGTAATCCCAAGTATTTCGGATGCCTTAATGGCATCGTCGGAAAAGGTTTCGTAGAAATCACCGCAGCGAAACAACAAGACCGCATCGGGATGTTGCGATTTGATCTCGAAGAACTGCTTCATCAGGGGGGTTTCTACTATATCGTTGTTCATGTTAAATCGAATTTATTGCCGTGGTCATTTTCGACCAGGCGTACTTTTTCTTTTCTTCGCGGATATTGCCGATAAACTCTTCACTTCGCTTATTGGCGTAAAAATCGTAGAGGGCATCCGCTATCTTTTTGGTATCGACCTCTACTACATAGCCCACTTTATTATGCGGAACTATCTCTGCAAGTCCGCCTACATCAGTTACCAGCATCGGGTTTTCATAATGATAGGCTATCTGGCTCACCCCGCTTTGAGTAGCCGACCGGTAGGGCTGTGCAACAATATCGGCCAGACTGAAATAATTACTTACGTCTTTATCAGCAATAAAGCGGGTACGTAATTCGATACGACTTTCCAGTTTAAGTTTATTAATCAACTTCAGATAGGGCTCAGGGTTTTCGTAAAACTCGCCGGCAATGATTAATTTAAGGGGAAATTCCCTGAGTCGCTCATCGGCAAAAGCTTCGATCAGCAAATCCAGCCCTTTGTAATGCCGTATAAATCCGAAAAAGAGAATGTAATTATCCTGTTCGTGCAAGCCCAGTTTCATGGCGGCAAGTGTTCGGTCGGGCTTCTCGCCATAATGATCGTACACCGGATGGGGAGATACCTTTTTAGGTTTCAGGTCCTGATCAAATAAATTGATATCGGCAACTACCGATTCGGCCATCGCCACAAACCCATCCATTGCCTTTACAAAATAACGCGGGAAAAGCCGGTCGAGCACTGTAGGCTCATGGGGTATCATATTATGAATAAGTCCGATCATCTTAGTATTCCCACTACGGGCATAGCGGGCTATCGTTCCGAAGGCAGGGGCTACGAAGGCCATCCAGTAACAAAATATAACCTTATCAGGAGCCTTTTTACGAATGGCTTTACCGGTGCGTATCCAACTTAACGGGTTCAGGGTATTGATCATTCGGGTGATTTTCAGGTCGTCGGGTTTCTGCTCGGACGAATACTGGGTTTTACCCGGAAACAGCAAGGTGGGGTACTGAAGGGTAAAGGTTATAATCTCTACTTCATGACCCTGACTACTGTATTCTCTTGCCAGTCGTTCGCTATATGCTGCTAATCCTCCCCGGTAGGGATAGGCTGTTCCTACTATTAGTATGCGCATGGTATAAAAAATTGATGTTTTCGAGTCCTGTGCCTGTCTGCAAATTTACAAAATAATTCAAAGGCATCGACTACAACAGAGATTTTGACTTCAAATTTAATCTTTTTAGAGGAAAAATTTGATTACTCCATAAAAAATCACTTAATTTGCAGGCTAATAAAGCAAGCTGTAGTGATCAATTAAAACTCCGTTATAATGAAAAACTTTTTAAAATACTTAGGTCCCCTTCTTCTGCTGATCGGTACAATCGTGATTGCGTTTTACTTCTTCAATCCCAGTTCGGAAAACACGCTGCTAATGGTAGCCGGAGCTTTAATGGTTATTGGATTGATAGTACATGTGATCATCAATAAGTTTGTTGAATAACACGTACGGTTTACAACGCATTAAAACAAAGCGGGTTTACGTCGTTTGGCATCGTCCAGCGAGAGTAAATCTGCTTTTTTTGTTTGCTTATCTCTCAGGTTTTGATATTCTTCTGCTACTGAAGCAGCAAAACTAACTGATGTTTTGCTATTCATGAGATTCGCTACTATATTGGTATTCACCGAAGCATCTTTTACATACACTACCGGCGCCGAATAATTCGGAGCGATCTTAACGGCAGTATGTACCTTGGAAGTTGTTGCTCCCCCTATCAGCAAGGGTATTCTTAATCCCGCCTTTTCCATCTCAGAAGCTACATTGGTCATTTCTTCCAGCGATGGGGTAATCAACCCGCTCAGGCCCAGCATATCCACCTTTTCGTCGATCGCTGTACGGATTATCTTATCGGTGGGCACCATGACACCCAAATCGATTACTTCGTAGTTATTGCAGGCCAGTACCACGGCAACGATGTTTTTGCCGATATCGTGCACATCACCTTTTACGGTAGCTATAAGGAACTTACCCGCCGACGAGCTTTGTCCCGGTACCTTCTGTGCTTCAATATGGGGCTGCAGGATAGCCACTGCCTTTTTCATGGTGCGGGCTGTTTTCACAACCTGCGGAAGAAACATCTTCCCGGCGCCAAACAGATCACCCACGATACGCATGCCGCTCATCAGGGGTTGCTCAATAATTTCGAGTGCTGTATCGTATTTCTGTAACGCTTCTTCAAGATCTTCGTCCATATAGTCGCTAATGCCTTTTATCAGCGCATATTCCAGTCGACCTTCCAGCTCACGGGTACGCCACTCGTCAACTTTGGTGGTATCGGTAACTCCGGAGGCCTCGGCTTTAATCTTTTCGGCATAGCTAATCATGCGCTCGGTAGCATCCGGCCGGCGGTTGAGTACTATATCCTCTACATGTTCGAGAAGTTCGGCAGGTATTTCTTCGTAAATCTGCAGCATACCGGCGTTTACGATTCCCATTTGCAAACCTTCGCGGATCGCATGATACAGGAAGGCAGAATGGATGGCCTCACGTACTACATTATTACCCCGGAACGAGAAAGAAAGGTTGCTTATTCCACCACTTACACGGGTGTAGGGAAGGTTTTTCTTTATCCAGCGAACGGTATTAATAAAATCAACTCCGTAATTATTGTGTTCTTCGATTCCCGTTGCTATGGCAAGCACGTTAGGATCGAAGATAATATCGGCAGCAGGGAACCCTATTTTCTGCGTCAGTAAATCGTAGGCCCGCTGGCAAATAGCTGTTTTTCGTTCGAAGGAGTCGGCCTGTCCGGTTTCATCAAATGCCATCACTACAACGGCAGCTCCGTAGGATTTTATCTTGCGCGCCTTGTCGAGGAAATCTTCCTCCCCTTCCTTCAGACTGATTGAATTCACGATGCATTTCCCCTGCAGGCATTTGAGTCCGGCTTCAATTACTTCCCATTTCGACGAATCGATCATCACCGGAACTCTTGAAATATCCGGCTCAGAGGCAATGTAGTTCAGGAAGGTAATCATTTCCTGTTTCGAATCGAGCATGGCATCGTCCATGTTCACATCGATAACCTGCGCTCCTTCTTCCACCTGTTTACGGGCGATGGTAAGTGCTTCTTCGTACTGTTTGGCATTGATAAGTCGCAGGAACTGTTTCGAACCGGCCACATTACAGCGTTCGCCTATGTTTACAAACAGTGCATCGGGTTGAATATCCAGGTGTTCGAGCCCCGAGAGGCGAAGTACTCCTTCAAACCGATCGGTAACCGGTAAGGGGCGTGGGTTGGCTGTGATAAGTAATTGCTGGTAGGCAGCTATATGATCGGGTGTTGTTCCGCAACATCCGCCGATGATGTTGACCAGACCTTCGTCGAAGTATTCTTTCACCTGAGCAGCCATTAGTTCCGGACTCTCATCGTATTCGCCGAACTGATTCGGCAATCCGGCATTCGGATAGGCACTGACATAGGTATTGCTGTAGGCCGCAATTTCCTGCAGATAGGGTTTCAAGTCCCGTGCACCGAAGGAGCAGTTGAGCCCGATCGACAGCAAATCAGCATGAGCAATGGAATTCAGGAAAGCACGGATGGTTTGTCCCGAAAGGGTTCGTCCGCTGGCATCGGCTACAGTAGCCGAAATCATCAGCTCCACCCGTCGCCCTGCTTTCAGCATGGCTTCTTCGGCAGCAAACAGCGCTGCCTTGGCATTCAGCGTATCAAAGATTGTTTCAATAAGTAACGCATCCACCCCTCCTTCGATCAGGGCGAGCATTTGCTCTACATAGGCTTCCACTAATCCATCGAAGGAAACAGCACGGTAGGCCGGATTATTCACATCGGGCGACATAGAAGCCGTCTTGTTGGTCGGACCGATAGCTCCGGCTACAAAGCGCGGTTTATCGGGAGTGAGCTTCGTTTGCTCATCAGCGGCTTTACGGGCAAGGCGGGCAGCAGCGAGGTTTATCTCGCGTACATACCCGGCCATTCCGTAATCTTCCATCGAAATGCGTTGAGCATTAAAGGTATCGGTTTCGATGATGTCGGCACCCGCCTGCAGGTACTCACGATGAATGCCCCCGATAACCCCGGGCTTCGTAAGTACCAGCAAATCATTGTTTCCCTTTTGGGGAATGGATGCATCTGCAAAACGGTCGCCACGATAGTCTGCTTCCACCAACTTATGTCGCTGGATCATTGTACCCATCGCACCGTCCAACACCAATATCCTCTTCTTTAATTGCTCTCTCATTTCAGCTTGTTAAAATTAAAACGACAATAATCCTTTACCGGTCATTTCGGCCGGTTTCGGGATATCCAGTATCTGACAAATGGAAGGTGCCACATCGGCTAATATTCCGTTTGTTACCGCTGCATTCGGACGTTCGGTTACATATACAATAGGCACCGGATTGAGTGAGTGAGCTGTATTCGGTGATCCGTCGCTGTTAACTGCATTGTCGGCGTTTCCGTGATCGGCAATCACAATTACTTCGTAGCCATTGGCGATGGCCGACTGCACTACTTTGTACGAGCACTCATCGATGGTACGTACGGCCTTTTCGACTGCTTCGTAAACACCGGTATGACCCACCATATCGCCATTGGCAAAGTTGAGACAAATAAAATCGTGTTTCTTCTTATCCAATTCGGCCACCAGGGCATCGGTGATTTCGTAGGCCGACATTTCGGGCTTCAAATCGTAGGTAGCCACTTTAGGTGAAGGAATTAGGATACGCTCTTCGCCCTCGAATTCTTTTTCACGGCCTCCGGAGAAGAAGAAGGTTACATGCGCAAACTTTTCAGTTTCGGCAATACGCAACTGCTTCAATCCAAGCGACGACAGGTGTTCACCCAGCGTGTTCTGCACATTGTCTTTATCGAACATAACATTCAATCCCCTGAACGATGAATCATAAGGAGTCATACAGTAATATTCAAGGGGAAGGGTATGCATATCAAATTCGTGCATATCTTCCTGAGTAAGCACGATGGTAAGTTCTTTAGCACGGTCGTTACGGTAGTTGAAGAAAATCACCACATCGCCGGCTTCAATGGTAGCCAGTGGTTTACCTGCATCATCGGTAATAACGACAGGTTTTACAAATTCATCAGTAACACCTGCGTCGTAGGAAGCCTGCATGGCAGCTACGGGATCGGTAGAAGGAGTACCTTTTCCTTTTACCAGCAAATCGTAGGCATCTTTTACCCGTTCCCAGCGTTTGTCACGGTCCATCGCATAATAACGACCGATAACAGACGCAATCTTACCGGTGGAATACTGGGTATGCGCTTCGAGTTGTTCGATAAAGCCCTTACCACTTTTCGGATCGGTATCGCGACCGTCCATAAAGCAATGAACAAAGGAATCTTCGATGCCGTATTCTTTGGCTATATCCAGTAATTTAAACAGGTGATCGAGCGAAGAATGCACACCACCATCAGAAACCAACCCGAGGAAATGCATTTTCTTCTTGTTATCGCGTGCGTAAGAATAAGCCTTTATTACTGCAGGATTCTGCAGAATTGAATTATCGCGGCAGGCAATATTAATTTTTACAAGATCCTGATAAACAACCCGTCCGGCACCTATATTCAGGTGACCTACTTCCGAGTTACCCATTTGTCCGTCGGGCAACCCTACATGTTCGCCCGAAGCCAGCAGGTAAGAGTTTGGATAACTGGCAACCAGCTTATCCCAATTAGGAGTTGGAGTGCTTGAAATCACATCCGAAGATGTTCCGTTACCGATTCCCCAGCCATCGAGGATCATTAATAAGGCTTTTTTTTGCATATGCTTTTGATTTTTATTGATTTATCGTTGAACTAATACCTGTGATTTTCAGGCTGCAAAGGTAAGGAATTTTCATCGAAACGAAAAGAGGAGTTGAGCTTATCCCTGCCAACCGGAAAACATTAAGGCATAACAAATCAAAAGGCGGGATGGTTCGTTAGCATGTGTACCTTTGGGATAGAATTTTGCGATATCAGGGATTTTTGAGTAAATTTGTGCCACATTATTAAAACATCCACACATGGCAAAAGAATTTAATTATCAGGATCCTTTCCCTACCGGAAAAGACAACACGGAATACTATTTATTAACCGACAAGCATGTTGGTGTATCCTCGTTCAACGGACAGGAAATGCTTACAGTCGAAAAAGAAGGTCTCACTAAGATGGCTCGTGCTGCCATGCGCGATTGTTCATTTATGCTTCGTCCCGAACATCAGCAGCAGGTAGCCAACATCCTTAACGACCCCGAAGCCAGTGAAAACGATAAGTTTGTGGCAGTAACCATGCTCCGTAATGCTGAGATATCCGCAAAAGGAGTACTTCCTTTTTGTCAGGATACCGGTACAGCAACTGTGTATGCAAAGAAAGGAAATTTAGTATTTACCGATGGTTCGGATGAGGAAGCTATCTCGAAGGGGATTTACGAAACCTACCAGGAAGAAAACCTGCGCTATTCGATGAATGCTGCGCTTAATATGTACGATGAAGTAAATACAGGTACCAACCTGCCTGCACAGATTGATTTGATGGCCAGTCACGGGGATGAATATAAATTCCTGTTTATCGCAAAAGGTGGAGGTTCGTCGAACAAGACTTATCTGTTTCAGGAAACCAAGGCCTTACTGAATCCGGTATCACTGGAGAAGTTCCTAACTGAGAAAATGAAAACATTGGGCACAGCTGCTTGTCCGCCCTACCACCTCGCCTTTGTTATCGGCGGCACTTCGGCAGATGCCAACCTGAAGACGGTTAAACTGGCTGCAACTAAATATTACGACACCCTGCCCACCGAAGGTAACGAACTGGGACAAGCCTTCAGGGATATTGAAATGGAACAAAAGATTCTGAAAGCAACTCAGGACTTCGGGATGGGAGCTCAATTCGGCGGCAAGTACTTTGCTCACGATATTCGAATCGTACGTTTACCCCGTCATGGTGCCTCCTGCTTTGTAGGAATGGCAGTATCCTGTTCGGCCGACCGTAACATTAAGGCTAAGATTAACAAAAAGGGTATCTGGATTGAGAAGATGGAGGATAATCCGGGTCGCTTTATCCCTGAAGAATACCGTCAGGCTACCGAAGGAAAGGTGGTTAAGATTAACCTGAATCAACCCATGAAGGAGATTCTGGCTACACTGACCCAATACCCGGTTTCAACCCGCTTATCGCTGACCGGAACTATCGTTGTTGGTCGCGACATAGCCCATGCCAAGCTGAAAGAACTACTTGATGCCGGGGAGGAATTACCTCAGTACATTAAAGATCATCCGATCTACTATGCAGGACCGGCAAAAACTCCTAAGGGAATGCCTTCTGGTTCGTTCGGACCGACCACTGCCGGACGTATGGACTCCTATGTGGATCTACTTCAGGAGAATGGCGGCAGCATGGTGATGATAGCAAAAGGAAACAGAAGTGTGCAGGTAACCGAAGCATGTAAGAAACACGGAGGTTTCTATTTGGGTTCGATTGGCGGACCGGCAGCTATCCTGGCCGAACAAAGCATTCGCAAGGTGGAATGTCTCGCTTATCCTGAATTAGGTATGGAAGCCATCTGGAAAATAGAAGTAGAAGATTTCCCTGCCTTTATTCTGGTGGATGATAAAGGGAATGACTTCTTTGAAGTGATAAAGAAACAGGGGTTTAACTAAAATAAATCCGCGAAACCTGCTTTATCATAAAGCGTATAAAAAAACAAAAGACCTGTCTGACGAATCAGACAGGTCTTTTTAGTTATATCTACTCAGTTACTTAGAGTACTTTTAATCCGAGAGCACCAATCAAATCGAAGCCAGGGAATGCAAGGTAAACCTGATTAGCACCAAAGCCACCTAATCCGTCGATGTAATAGATCGGAGTTAACGACATGTAACGGATATTGCCGTCGTCGTCGCGTACTAACTTACAGTTTTCAGCACCATCCGAATTACGGGCAGTTGGATGATACGCCTTGATATCCTGACCAGCACCTCCCTGATAGAGCAGACTGGTATACCAGAAACCACCTTCCCAGGTTACGAGGTCATCGCCATCAACTGTAAAGAGAATGTTAGCCTGTGTAGAACCACCGGTCCAACCCACCCAGTCGGCAGCAACCAGAATATCTTCTGAATACGGATAGTTGATACGATAAATCTCAGGCTTGTCGTCGCGTTGTTGCAGGGTAACCATCTTGGCGAACATATTGTCGGCATTGAGCATAAACACGAAGTTATCGTAGAAGGCAACTTCACCAAGGTTGTTCCATTTAATAATAGACACATTTCCGGTAAAGATTCCGTACGAACCAGCGTAACTGTAGATATCCACAGCAGCATCATCGAGTTTAATTTCGAATGGTAGAGTAACACCTGTTGGAGCAGTTGTTTTAGCTGTCACATTCAGGATGGCAACCGAATCACCGGCAGCAAAGCTAACTGTAGCAGGAATCACAAAATGTTCTCCTTCGTTTTTCACTACAGATACTGCCACCTGTGCAGCTGCCTGAGTGTTACTACGAACCACCTTAAGCGGAATAACCAGCTCGTTGGAGGGGTCAAGTTCGAAGACTGTCTTGTTGAGCAGGGAGAAATGAGCCCCAACGATACCGGCAGGTACTTCCGGACTCGGAACAACAACATCTTCATATTCATCGCAAGCAGTTAGTACTGTTGCGCTAAGCAATAATGCTATAAATATTTTATGTAATTTCATATGTGTACGTATTTAATGTGTTTATTATTCTTCGTCAGCTACAGGATCCGGAGTTGGAGCAGATGGGTTGTTATCTGAATCTTCAAGTGATGGGTTAGCCTGAATTTCAGCTTCAGGAATTCTCCACAACAACAGCGGCGATTTAGCAGGAATGTTGAAGATCATAGTAGCATTCGGGAAACCTCCACCTCTACGATCAACCGGTTTGTTAAGACGCATAACGTCGAACCAGTTCAGACCTTCACCCCAAAGTTCTATACGACGATGACGGAACACTTCTTCCTGTACATCAGCAGCAGAACTTACCATACATACATACTCAGGGTCACGATAGGTTTTGATGAAATTTTCGAGGGTTGATTTACCATCCTGTCCGGCCATCGCTTCAGCTTCAGCCTTAATCAGGTACATTTCCTCAATACGCATCAGCGGCATATCGTTGGCATTTGTTGAAGTACCAACTTCGTTCGCATAAGGAGCAAACTTAATCTGGGTATAAGGTCCGTAATACTGATCAATAAACGCTTTCTGTTCGTTGGTAAGGACAGGAGATACTCCGTCTTTATCTAACCACCAGTTTTTACGAATATCAGATGCAGGAATAGTATTGTACAATTTCTTATTGATCTGACGACCACCGGAGAAGTTTGCATAACCATAGTTGAGTGAACCCATATGCGAAATCCAGTTTACGATACCTGAAGTTACTACACGGTCGGTTTCGGCAACAACAATACCCCACATCCAGTTCTTTTCAGTTGAACTCATGAAACTTGGTTTGTTTACATCGGTCAGACCGGCTGGCTGGGCATCTGAAACCTCGATTGCTTTTGCAGCATCAGCTGCAGCAGCAGGCCAGTTTTGCATAGTCAGATTAACGCGGGCACGAAGACCATACGCTACAGCAAGACTGATGTAACGTCTGTCGGCACGGGTTACACCGTTTTCTTCAGCATCAGTAAGCAAATCAACTGCAGCATCAAGATCATCCTTAATAAGTGTATACACCTCTTCAACAGTTGAGCGAGGAGCACCATTAACTGCAACTTCATTTGAGTTCAAATCAGTTACGATAGGCACACAAGGATCGTTTTTATGTTCTGCATAGTTGAACTGGTACAGCTGCGCAAGTACGAAATAACTAAATGCACGAACTGAAAGACCCTGTGCCAGGTAATACTTGGAGGTGTTTTCTTCAGTTTCTCTGTCAATAGCCGTAATCACATTGTTTGCAGCATAAATCATGGCATACATATCGTTCCACAAAATCTGCGATTCACGTGAAGTATTTACACGATCAGAAAAATCAAGGTTATTACCGGCCCAGTTATACCCATTATCATCAGATACCATGTCATAACCATTTGCATCGGTAAACATCATTACGGAAGGATAACCGAAGTCGTTGTGACGCTCTGCACCTAATGCAGTAGCGTTGGGCATATACTGATTAAACTGAGCAAAAATTGCGTTTACCCCTGCAATTGCTTTTCCGGGGTCCAATTTTAATACTTCTTCTTTTTGAGCAGAAGTCAGGGTATTACCGGCAGGCATAGTGTCCAGGTCTTCGCAAGCAGTAAATCCCAGGGAAAGTGATGCTGCTAAAGCATATATATATATCTTTTTCATATACATTGTAATTTTATTTTATTTAAAACGTCAAACTAATACCTCCGGACACAGTTCGGATAGGAGTGTAAAGAGCTGTAGTTGCTGAAATATAACTCTGACGTGGGTCTAACCCTTTACGGCTTGACAGTAAGGCTACGTTATCAGCAGCTAAATAAACACGCAACTGGCTAATTTCGAGTTTACGAACCAGGTTAGTTGGCAATGAATAACCAATAGTAATGTTATTTAAACTCAGGTAGTCGGAGCTTGTAAGGAAGCGTGTCGAAGTTGAGTTGGCATAACGGTCGTTAGCATTCAATCGAGGTACGTCGGTGTTAGTGTTTTCAGGAGTCCATGCATTGTAGATATCCTTGTGCCAGTTACGACCGGCATTCGAAGAGGTACCACTGTGCATTAATCCCTGATAACCGGAGTCGTAAATTTGACCACCCAGCTGATAAGCCAACTGAACAGAAGCATCAAAACCAAAGGCTTCGATACCGGTTCCGAATCCACCGTATACATTCGGCAGCAAATCATCAGTAGATATTTTGTAGTTCTGAGCTATTGTATAGTCATTTGTTTTGATAGCTGCATCGTTAGCATCTTTTGCCCAATATTCAGCAAGCCCTGTTTCAGCATTTACACCTGCGTAATCAACAAGGTACATGCGATACATAGATTCTCCTTCTTCGTAAATACGGGTACCATCAATTAACTGACCTTCCAGGTCGGGGTGCAGTTCATTAATTGTATTTTTGATAAGGGTTGCATTAGCATAAACATTCCATGCAAAGTTACGGGTCTTAACAACATTCCAGTTCAAGTCGATTTCAAGACCGGAGTTAGTCATAGAGCCGATGTTCATTGGAATTTCGGTATATCCTGAAATAGCCTGTACCGGTTTGTAATAAAGCATATCAGCCGACTTACGTCCGAAGTATTCAACACTACCCGACAATTTATCACGTAATAAGGAGAAGTCCAGACCGATGTTGTACGAAGTAGAAGTTTCCCAGGTCAAATCAGGGTTGCCTTTATAAATAAGCGTACCATCAGAGAATACACCGTTAGCACCCGTCAATCTGAACTGATCGAGGTATGCGTAGTAGTTACCAATATTATCGTTCCCTTGTTGTCCGTACGAACCTTTCAGTTTCAACATGCTCACCCAATCAAGATCAGCCATAAAATCTTCTTTGGTTAATAACCAGGCAGCACTGGCCGACCAGAAATCACCCCAGCGATTTTCAGGACTGAAACGGGAAGAAGCATCACGACGATAGGATACGTTTGCAATATAGGTGTCGTTGTACGAATAGTTTACACGTCCGAAGAAACCCTGAGTTGCATATTCAGAGTAGGTACCACCACCACGCAGCTGGTCAATAGCATTGCTTACGTAATAACTTTCAGGGTTATAGAGGTTTTGACCGCTGGCATATACATTCTGAGTATTATAAGAATATCCATCGTAACCGGCAGTAATATCCACGTGCTGGAAGTCGGCGATATTAAACTGATAGTTAGCAATGTATTGCTGGTTGAAACCGGTTACACGGGTCTGATCCTGATAAGCAGTACCACCATACGCTAAACTTTGTCCCATGTACGCATTACCAAGGTCGTTGTAACGGGTATTGTCAACATTCAGACCGTAACGGGCTGTCAGCATCAAACCTTTCATTGGGGTAAGCTCAGCAAACCAGGTAGAGTTAACGATATCCATTATATAATCAGTCTTGTTGTAGATAAGGTCACCCGATGGGTTAGCAATCGACATGAATGAACGTGAACGGTTAGTGCTTACGCCATCACCATAATCATACACCTTACGACCGTTGTTAAGCATAATCTGCTGTGAGTCAGCATCGCGAACATAGAGCGGATAAATTGGTGCAATATTGTTTGCAAGGAAGAAGGCGTTACCCGAAGAACTTGTATTTACCTGTTCACCCGGATAGTTACTGTTCACATTATTGTAGTTCACATTACCACCTACTTTTAACCATTCGCGTATTTTATAATCAGCTTTGAAACGACCTGAAATACGTGTAAATCCGGAACCCGAAATCACACCCTGATCATCGAGGTAACCAAAGGAAAGGTAGAAGTTACTATTTTCCTGAGCACCTGAGAAGGTAAGGTTATATTCCTGACGCATGTTGTTCTGGAACGTTTCGTCGGCCCAGTTGTCGGGAGTATAGAAATAGTTTGCATCCTTATAACCCAGCGTTGCGGCAGGATTCAATTTACCATTCGAACCAATCAGCATATCGCCCTGAGGAACGGTATATACCTGATATCCGGAACCCCCTTCAGTTTTGGTAACTAATTTTTCGTTAGCATACTGATGAGCTCTGTAAGGAGAATAGTTCAGGTTATAAATACCTGCATTATAGATTGCCTCATATGATTTCTCGAGGTAATTCTGTGGACTGGTCATCACTTCGTAGTTCTTAATTGAACGCGAGTTAACACCCCATTTAGAGTCTACTTTAATTACTGCTTTACCGGTTGCACCTTTTTTAGTAGTAATCATAATGATACCATTCGCACCACGAGCACCATAAAGTGCAGTAGAAGCAGCATCCTTCAATACAGTCATCGTTTCAATATCCGAAGTATTGATAGATGACAGATCTCCGTCGAAAGGAATTCCATCAATAACGTACAGAGGAGCAGAACTAGCATTAATAGAACCTACACCACGAATACGTACAGTTGCCGAAGAACCCGGCTGACCGTTAGCGCTCAATGTCTGAACCCCTGCAACAGCACCCGAAAGAGCGTTGGAAAGGTTAGAAACCTGACGCTTTTCAATTTTATCAGATTTTATCTGTGCTGCCGAACCGGTATAGGTACCTTTGGTAGATGTACCGTACGCAACCACAAGAACTTCATCAAGAACTTCAGTGTCTGATTCAAGTCGTACTACCATATTCTGCGTAGCCTGAACTTCAACAGCTTTCATTCCGACATAGGTAATCACCAGTGTACGGTTACTACCCGGAACGGCTAATGTAAAATTACCATCCACGTTGGTAATGGTACCTGCAGTTGTACCTTTCACCATCACTGTTGCCCCCACAATTGGCTCACCGTCTTCTGCGGAAATAACCTTTCCAGAGTAATTGGTCTGAGCCAGAACTACACTCACACTCATTATTAAGAGAGCGAGTAAGAACGTTAGTTTTCTCATAAATTTACCATTTTTTGTTTAACTTCAAGTTTCTTTTTATTGTTAATTTCTTTTCATGAAATGCAAAAGTAAAAATAAAATCTAATAATACAACAGCATTCCTGCAAAACTGAAATTTTTTTTGATTAATATGCAGTAAAATGATGCTTTTTAGCATCATTTGCAATCAATCATTGATTTTATGTTAACAAGAATAGTCTGAATAAGTTCTCTTTATCTGTGTTAAAACTAATAAATATTTACATTTTATTAGTTTTAGTACGCTTAGAGAGCAAATCAAACCTGTTTGTTACCGTTGTTTCCTTACTATACCTTACGATTACATTCACAGCCGGCAAAGATAAGTGATAGTTTTCTATCACACAAGAGCAGATAATATCATATTGCACCACAATAAAAGAAATATCTACAATTAAGATAATAAAAAAGTGACATTTCAAATCGAAATGTCACTTACAGTTCTTCATCTAAACTATCATCTGATGACTAAAAATTGTATTTTACTACAATTCTTCCACCATTTTACGCAATTCTTCGTCAATTGTATGAAGCTGCTTTTTACAAAACTCCATTAATTCGGTAGCACGCTTAACATGAGCTGCAATTTTATCCAGATTTACTATCTCTCCACCTTCCAGCTCTTTAAGCAGAGTTTCCAACTCCTGCACTGCCTGAGTGTACGTAAGACTATTTGTTTCTTTCATAGGTACTAATTTTTACTATTCGTCGCTAAAATGAACCAGCACATGCCGGTAAGTACTAAAAATTTTTGATTTGGACACATAACCCACATACCGCTGATGTTCATCAACCACCGGTAAATTCCACGCGCCCGTATCTTCAAAGATTTGCATTACCTTTTCCATCGTAAGATTCTGCTGGATAGTCGCAGGTGGCGATATCATCAGTTTACGCACTGTAAAGCGATTGTATAATTCAGGACGGAACATAATATTACGTACTTCATCAAGAAGTACTATCCCCTGCAAACGCTGCGAGTCGGAATCAACTACCGGGAAAATGTTACGACGCGACTTTGATATCACCTTTACCAATTCGCCAAGCGACATATCCGGACTTAGAATCTGAAGATCGGTTTCAATTACATTCTCCATTTTCATCAGGGTAAGTACTGCCTTATCTTTGTTGTGCGTCAGAAGTTCTCCCTTTTCGGCCAGTCGCATGGCATACAGACTGTGCTTTTCGAATACAATTATAGTAAGATAGGATACCGTGGATACAATCATCAGAGCCATGAACAGGCTATAACTACCCGTAAGTTCGGCTATCAGAAAAATCCCGGTGAGCGGTGCATGCATAACTGCCGACATAACACCCGACATCCCTGCCAGCGAAAAATTCACCGGCGATGCATCAAAGCCTGTCATATTAATAAGCGTTGCTACAACAAAACCAGTAATACTTCCAAGGAATAATGAGGGTGCAAAGATACCTCCTACTCCTCCGGCACCATTGGTAGCAGCAGTGGCAAGTACCTTAAATAACACAATAAAGACGAGGTAAATAACCATTATCCATATCCCCCCGCCGAAGTTAAGGAATACACTGTTATCCATCACCTGGTATGCATCACCGTTGATCAACGCTTCTATCGTATTATAACCTTCTCCGTACAGGGGAGGAAACACAAATATTAATATACTTAATATCGAACCGGCAGCAACCAGTTTCCAAACCGGCTTCTTAATCCGCTTAAAAAAGTTTTCGGCCTTCATCATCCCACGGGTAAAATAAAGGGAAACGATACCGCAAACTATACCTAATATTATAAATTGTGGTATGCGCTCTACAACGAAGGGTTGGTAATGACTAAAGTTAAACATGAAGGCACTTCCGGCAAAGATATAGGTAAAAGTGGTAGCAGTTACCGATGCCAACAGAATGGGCACTACCGATGCCATGGTCATATCGAGCATCAATACCTCCAGCGTAAATACCAGTCCGGCTATGGGAGCCTTAAAGATTCCTCCGATTGCACCGGCTGCTCCACATCCGACCAACAGCATTAAGGTCTTTTGATCCATCTTGAAGAATTTCCCAAGGTTGGATCCAATAGCCGATCCGGTTAATACGATAGGGGCTTCCGCTCCAACCGATCCTCCAAAACCAATGGTAAGAGAACTACCTACCAGCGACGACCAGGTGTTGTGAAGTTTAAGAATGCTCTTTCGCTGGGATATCGCATATAAAATACGGGTTACCCCATGACTGATATCATCTTTTACAATATACCTTACAAACAGCGAAGCTAAAAGTATACCAACGGAGGGAAATACCAGGTACCAATAGTTTAGTTCGAAGCTGGAAGCGCTTTCGGTTACAAAATTCTGAATGAAATGGATGATACCCTTCAGAATATTAGCCGCAACCGAACACATAAATCCAACTATCACACTTAAAATAAGTATAAACTGACGCTGACCAATGTGCTTCTCACGCCACTGAATCATCCGTATATACCTGTCGCTATTCTCCATACCCTTATACCCCTTTACCTTTAAATATTATCTCAACTGTCTGGACCAGTATCTTTAAATCGGTCATCAGCGACATATTGTCAAGATAGATAATATCATAATTTAATCGTTCAATCATTTTTTCAACTGTATCAGAATAACCAATACGAATAGGGCCCCAGGATGTTAGTCCGGGACGTATCTTGTACAACAGGCAATAATAGGGAGCCTCGTCGATAATCTGATCAATAAAATACCTGCGTTCGGGTCGGGGCCCGACTACACTCATATCACCTTTAAGGATGTTCCACAATTGCGGTAACTCATCAATCCGGTATTTTCGCAAGATGCGCCCGACAGGAGTAATACGTTCATCGTTAGCACTACTTAATCGGGGTGTTCCATTTTCAGCCCCCTGGTACATAGTCCTGAATTTGATCATACGAAAGGGCTTGCCCAGGTAACCAATTCGCTCCTGCAGGAAGAAAACAGGACCGGGAGAGTCCAGTTTAACCCGCAACATAGCAAACAACATCAGCGGACTCAACACAACCAGCATGATAAATGCGAAGACAATATCAAAATAGCGCTTAACACTGAATTGCCAATCGGGCATGTTCAGCGTGGTGATATTCACCAGCGGACTTGCACCCAGCATGCGGATACGGGATCCTCCTGTAAGAATTTCGTACAGGCGGGGAGTGAAGCGAATATCCACATCGTAACTATACATGGCATTTATCAACCGGAACAGTTGGTGCTCGTCGGTTTCATCCAGCGAGATAATAACATCTTTGATGGTGTGTTTCTGAATAACGTCACCGATTCCGTTTAAATAACCTATTACCATCTCACGCGGAACCTCATTCAACTGATTTTCGACATGAATAAATCCTTTCAGGGTATATTCCTCCGCATTCTTTTCGATTTCCTGAGCCATCGCCCATGCCTTTTTCCCTGTACCTATTATTAATGTATTAATGGTATAGCGTTTTGTTCGGTAGGCCTGCCGGATGGCATAAAACTGAACCAGGCGAAAAGTCAATGTTACGAAAAACAATAAGCTGAACAATACAAGCAGCGAGTAATAATAATATTTGTACGACACAACAATATCATCGAGCATCAGCACAAAGAAAATCACGATGGAAACAATCAGCGACGAAACAAAGGTGGTAAAGACAGCCAGCAAGGTAGTCTGTCGCTCCGGACGTCGGTAGAAACCGGAAAGCGAATGTACAAACAGACAACTCAGCGGAAAGAAAATAAATCCGGAAACAAAGTCGTAGTTCGGCACAAAAATCTTCACATTACTAAAGATTTGCGCATCAACAACAGTCTTTCTGAAAACCATGAACAACAACCACACAATTAGTGCAGCCAGTACGTCGAAGGTGACAAATTTTATGAGCAGTGTTCGTTTATCCATTCATTGAATTCGGCAGAGCGCATTCTATGCACTCCTGCAAAGATAAGGATTTTTCTTATTGGTTGCATCAAAAAAAAATACTACCTTTACAACTTTAAAAAAAACATATCAAATGACTCCCAAATGGATAATAAAACAGTCTACAAATCAGCAAATTGAAACCCAACGCGAATTAGCCGCATCTCTGAACATAAGTCCGGTACTGGCGCAGCTGTTAGTGCAACGGGGAATAAATAGTTTTGAAGAAGCGCGGAGTTATTTCCGGCCCGACTTCTCCGGATTACACGATCCCTTTCTAATGGCCGACATGGACAAAGCAGTGATACGACTTACCGCAGCTATCAGGGAAAATGAAAAGATACTGATTTATGGTGACTACGACGTAGATGGTACTACTTCCGTCTCGCTCGTTTATAAATTTCTTAAAAAGTTTTACAGCAACGTAGAGTTTTACATTCCGGATCGCTACAACGAAGGCTACGGCATCTCCCATCAGGGAATTAATTTTGCTTCGGAGCTGGGATGTAAATTAATCATCGCCCTCGATTGTGGTATAAAGGCTATTGAAAAAGTAGAATATGCCAAAGAAGCAGGTATTGATTTTGTAATCTGCGACCACCACACTCCCGATCTTCAACTACCCAATGCCGTTGCAGTGCTCGACCCTAAGCGCTCCGACTGCCCCTATCCGTATAAGCATTTATCCGGATGTGGTGTAGGATTTAAATTGCTGCAGGCTTTTTCTATCCGCAACAACATTCCTTTCACGGAATTAATTCCCCTGCTCGATCTGCTGGCGCTGAGTATAGCTTCCGATATCGTGCCCATTACCGGCGAAAACCGGATTCTGGCTTACTACGGGTTAAAGCAACTCAATTCCAATCCGAGTATAGGGGTGAAAAGTATACTGGAGGTATGCGGACTGGCTGAAAAAGAAATTACAATTAGTGATATTGTATTTAAAATAGGCCCCCGCATCAACGCTTCCGGTCGCATGAAACTGGCCACCGAGGCAGTAGAGTTGATGGTATCGAACGATATGAGCTTTGCAAAAGTGAAGAGCGGTACGATTAACGAATACAATAACGACCGGAAGGACCTGGATAAGAACATCACCGACGAAGCTATACAACTTATCGCCTCGAATGCTGAATACAAGGAACGTAAATCAATCGTTGTTTACAAGCCCGACTGGCACAAAGGAGTAATCGGAATTGTAGCATCCCGACTGGCTGAAGAGTTTTACAAACCTTCGATTGTACTTACCTTTTCAAACGGGATGGCATCGGGTTCGGCCCGATCAGTCCCCGGCTTTGATGTATATCAGGCCATAGACTCCTGTCGCGATTTACTGGAAAACTTTGGCGGGCACCGCTATGCTGCCGGTTTATCCATGCTCGAGAAGAATGTACCCATCTTCACACAACGCATTGAAGAGTATGTGGCGAAAAACATTACGGAAGACCAGTTGTCGCCTCAAATAGATATCGATGCCCTGATCACGTTCAGCGACATCACCCCCAAGTTCTTCAGCGTACTTAAGCAGTTTAGTCCGTTTGGCCCCGGTAACCTGAAACCTGTATTTGCTACCCATGGTGTAATGGATTACGGTTCCAGTCGACTCGTAGGCAAGGAACAGGAACACCTGAAAATGGAATTAGTGGATGCGAGTTCCGAAAATGTAATGAACGGAATCGCCTTCGGCATGCACAAATACAATGATCACCTGAAATCCCTGAAGCCGCTCGACATTTGTTATACGCTCGAAGAAAACACCTTCAACGGGAATACCAGCATTCAGCTATTAATAAAAGACATTCAGGTCTGAAACTAAAAAAAAGGTCAGTGAGCAATCACTGACCTTTTATATTATATAGATAGTATCTGCAAAACCTGCAGCAATTGCTCGTTGACAGGCTTATCGTCTTTGATCGCTTTCGCCAGCGGCACATGAACAATTTCATTGTTCACAATTCCGATCATAATATTACGCAAACCATCCATCAGGGCATCAATAGCAGCCACCCCCATCCGACCTGCAATAATACGGTCGTAGGCCGTCGGCGAACCACCCCGCTGTATATGACCTAAAATGGATACCCGCACATCGTATTCCGGATGCTCGTTACGCATACGCTCAGCCAGTCCGTTGGCCCCACCGGTAACTTCACTTTCCGATACAATTACGATACTACTGTTTTTAGATTTACGGAATCCGTTTTTAATCAGCTCTTCGAGTTGGTCGACTTTTGTTTCTCTTTCA
>JAQUYE010000086.1 GCA_028691965.1 Paludibacter sp.
GGTGAATATCAACACTGCCAACCAGTCGGCTGCAGTACCCCGCATGAAATAGGAGAATGATGCGCAGATGTATGCAGCAGTGTATGGAGAAGTGCTTAAAAACCTGGAAACACTTAAACTGGACCTCGCACGAGAAACTCCTTTGGTTCAGATTATTGATACCCCCCGTTATCCCTTGAAGAAAGATAAGCTCGGGAAGATAAAAGGGATTGCCCTGGGTGGATTTTTGGCGGGTGTTTTAATTGTAGGCTTATTAACCATCCAATTACTTACGGGAAAGAATAGAAAAGAACCTGCTGTTTAATTCATACCGTGAACTTTATTCATGCAACAAACTAAAGGTAAATCGGTACGTGGAATCCTCTGGAGTGCTATAGATAGAATTGCTGCACAGGCAATTCAGTTTGTGATCTCCATACTATTGGCACGTATTCTTTTGCCGGAAGATTTTGCGGCTATTGCCATTGTATTGGTTTTTATCAATATCCTGCAGACAATCAACGAGTCGGGTTTCGGCATAGCACTCATCCAAAACCAACAACGCGATGAGTCGGATCTCTCAACGGTTTATTATTTTAATATAGCGCTGGGGCTTATATTGTATCTGCTGTTGTTTCTGGTGGCTCCGCTGTTATCAGCCTTCTTTGACCAGGACCTGACTTTGCTATTACGATTGATTGGGTTGAACCTGGTCTCCACGTCGTTTATTGTAGTGCACCGGGCGTTGCTGGTGATCCGCATTGATTTTAAAACGCAGGCAAAAGCAACTACGATAGGAGTATTGGTGTCGGGAATTATGGGAGTAACTGCTGCATGGATGGGACTTGGTGTTTATGCATTGGTACTCCAGTCGGTAGTCAACAACCTGCTTAGTTCTTTTTTATTATGGTACTATACCCGTTGGCGTCCGCAGGCTTCTTTTTCAAAAGAGCGCTTTCGTATTATTTTTCGGTTTGCGTACAAGCTCTTACTGGCGAGGCTGATAAACGATGTATTTCAGAATCTCTATACCGTTATAATAGGTAAGTTCTTCCCGTTGAAACAGGTGGGTTACTACAACAGGGCTGTTAGCTTTCAGTACCTGTCGACCAATCTCATCACTCAAATTGTACAAAGGGTATCTGTGCCGGTGCTTTGTGAGCAACAAAACGACCGACAGCAAATGCAACAAACGCACCTGCGGTTCATGCTGGTAGCTGCCATTGTTGTGTTCCCGCTCTTGTTTGGCTTGTTTGTATTGGCAGAACCGCTGATTTTAGTATTGCTTACTGCCAAGTGGTTACCAGTCGCCTACATGCTTCAGATTCTATGTCCTGTGGGTATTTTGTTTGTAATCAACACCTTTAATCTGAATATATTTAATGCTACAGGCCGAACCGATCTGGCGCTAAAAGTCGAAGTATATAAGAAGATACTGATGGTGGTGCTTATACTTGTTTCGTTGCGAATTGGTTTTATGGCCTTATTATATAGTCAGATTGTAGTTGCCCTTGTTGAAGTACTGTTTAATACCTACTATTCACGCAAGCTCATCGGACTAGGATTATTCACCCAGTTACGCTTTCTGATGCCGGTGTTTTTAAGTTCGACAGTTATGGCACTTGTGATCTGGGGAATTAGTATGTTTATCAGCTCTGATGGATGGTTGTTGATGCTGGGTAGTTTTACCGGAGTAGTGGTGTACGGGGCTCTTATTTACGTTAGTAATACAGGGAATCTGAGAACTCAAATCAGAGAAAGTATGAACCAACTAAAACAATAGCAAACAATGTGGTTAGTACTCTCATATAGTGTCTTATTCATTTCACTGCTGGTCAGTTATTTTACAATCGACTTTGCAGTAGCTGATGTATTTACGAATGCGGTGATATTGTCGCTTGTATTTATTGTTTCATCGGTGGCTTTTCTACGCAGTCGCCGGAAAAACTTCTTCCTGTCGTTCGAGTTGTTCTTCTTTATAATCTTTTTTCTGGTCACGTATACCTTCCCCCTGATGGCTATCAACGAGGATGACCTGCTGTTGCTGGTGGATATTAGTCCGTACCTGATTAATAAATCCCTGTACTTATCAACGATTGGATTTGTTTCCTACCTTTTAGGAGCTTCGCTGATGTCGCATCCTTTTAGGGAAGAAAGCCGTGAGCTTAGCTATGATCTGGATCAGTTTGACTTTACACGCCTTGCGTATTTATTTAACCGGATAACGGTGGTGTTTGTGGTCTTGTTTTTCCTGGTTGATGGGGCAACATTTGTGGTCCGTTACAGCAATGAAACTACAGAAGTATCGGGAGGATATGTATTACCCTATGTGCGGGTGCTGGCTATTATCTCCACTGTCATTGAGTTCTCCCGCTTAGCACAAATGAAGTGCGACAGTCTGAAGCTGACCCTGAAAAATATTAGTGTGTTCTACCTGCTCAATATGAGTTTGCTGATGCCCTTCTTCCTGATTATCGGTTACCGTAGTGAGTTTCTGGTATTGGCATTGACAGTATTTGTCGTATATGCCTTGCTTATAAAGCCGATTAACAAAGGGTTGGTATTTGCACTGGTATTTGCCGGATTCTGGGTGATGTCTTTAATGAAGTATTTCCGGGGGTTCAACGATGTGGATGTAAATGAACTACAGGGTGATGGGGCCTTTACGCTGATTGGACTGTTTAGTGAATTCTATATTCCTTCAAGTACCTTGTATGAATTTGTTCAGTATGTAGAAGCCAATGGACCTACCTATGGATCAAATATACTGCTGCATGTACTAGCATTTATCCCTTTTTTGCAGTCGGTTGTTGTACGCTTATTCGGACTGGATGTTACTTCTTCCGAGTACCTTACTTCTTCTGATTTTATCTCTAATTATATTTTGGGAGAAGATCGATCCTGGGGGTTAGGAACACATGTAATCGGTGATTTGTACTATACCTTCGGTTTCCCGGGAGTGATTATCCTTATGTTTTTAATGGGATTACTGGTATCGTTTATGACAGAACGTATTATCTACCGAAAGCAGTTTAAGCTTATTTTAATGATGTTCTTCGTAGTGGCGATTTCGCAAAGTTTCTTTTTCAGTAGGGTAGAGTATTTCCGACCCATTCGTGATCTGGGCTTGCTGTTCTGGGTAATGATTATTGTTAAATATGCTGTAGGCTTCCGTTACAGGGTAGGCCAACCAGCGAAAAAGGAGGCCGACGAATGAAAGTGCTGTTTGTAGTGCAGGGGTGCCGGCAAGGCGGGGCGAACCGTAGTCTGCAGTATTTATTGCCGGAGCTGAAGGATAACCGGTTTCAGTTCTCAATTTGTGCACTGTCGCATCAGGGACCTTATAACGGGATCTTTAAAAATTATTCTCTTCTGAAGGAAGACTTTTTAAGCAGTACCTTGTTGTCGGATATTAGTAAGGAAAAAGCATCGGTAAGAAAACTGGCACGTTGGATAATACGTACTATCTTCAGAGTGCTGAGAATCGCAGGGATTAATACGCTTCAACTCTTCTTATCGAAATTGAGGCGTACCATAGAAAAACAGCAGTTCGATGTAGTGATAGCTTTTCAGGAAGGTACTGCTACCGAATTTGTATCCCGGCTAAACGTTCGTCGGCGGATAGCATGGATTCACTCCGATTATGTTTCATACCTTCAGCTGGCAGCTAAGACTCCCGAAAAGGAAGTATACAGGTTATATCACTCCATCGTGTGTGTTTCCGAATTTACATCCAACAGTTTCGGGCAGTGTATTCCCGAATTAAAATCACGGGTGAAGGTAATAAATAATGTATTAGATCAACATACAATCAGAGAGCAGGCTGATCAGCCACCGGTTCATCCTCAGTTTAAGAAAAACGGAGTTACACTTATTAGTGTAGGTCGGTTGGATCCCGTAAAGCGTTTCTCTAAAATTCCTGCTATAGCAGCAGAGCTTAAAAAGCAAAAGCTTCCGTTCAGGTGGTTTGTCATTGGAAGCGGAGAGGAGCAGTCGCTGATACGTAAAAACCGACAACTAACCAACACAGAAGACTCTGTAGTGTTGTTGGGCGAACTTTCCAATCCCTATCCTTACATTGCATCTTCGGATGTGCTGGTTAGCATCTCGCTATCAGAAGCCTGTCCGCTTGGAGTTCAGGAAGCAAAGATACTGCATGTGCCGGTCTTATCTTCCGATTACGGTTCTGCTTCTGAATTTGTACAGGAAGGACAGGGCGGGAAGGTTGTAGCGTTTGAAAACATAACTGCTGTATTGACGGACTGGTTGTCGCACCCGGCTAAGATCCACTATATTAAAAAAGAACTGGATGAGTATAGCATCGACAATCGTGCATTACTTGATACTGTTTATTCACTCCTGGAATAAGAAGACATGAATCGAACTCCACTCCATATAGTTTACATTGGTCCTTTCAGATTTCCTGCCGGAGATGCTGCTGCTGCCAGGGTGCTTGCTAATGCACGCTGTCTGCGGGATGCCGGTCATCTGGTACGATTTATAAGTTATGGAGGATCTTACCGTGCCTCTGATAAAACAGACAATGGGTATAGTTACGATGACTTCCCTTATACGATTAGTAACGACATCGACCGACCTGCTATCTCCGTTTTTAAACGCCTGTCGGGATTTCTCAAAATGGGAGCTAATGCGTGGAACATGCTTCGGTCGGGTGAGGCACCTGATGTGGTAATTGCCTACAACCCTAACCTCTACCTGTCAATGCGCTTGTTACATTTAGCAAGGAAAACCTCAATCCGTATTGTAGCTGATATCAGTGAATGCTACCATCCTTCCGAGTTTCCCGGTGGACGATGGTTGCCATTTGCCTGGATCAATGAGTTGCAGATCCGTATTGTACAGAAATGGCTTCCCAACAAAATTCTGATAAGTAGTTTTCTTAATGCTATGTACCCTAATTCGCATAATCTTGTATTACCACCCCTGGTGGATATGCAGGAGAGGAAGTGGATAGCAGAAACTGGTGATGATTTTAAAGGTCTGACGTGTATCTATGCCGGCACACCTTCCCGTAAGGACCAGATGCTGTTTGTGCTGGATGCTATCCGTCTGTCTGTTGCTATGGGAGCCGACATCCGCTTAGTGTTGTTGGGAGATGAACAGGAGGAGTTGAAAGCGTATATGCAGCGTGACGAAATGAACGCATGTCGTGAGAGGGTGATATTCCTTGGAGTAGTATCCCAGGAACAGGTTCCGGCTTATTATGGCAGGGCCCACTTCTCACTGCTATTCCGGAAACAGAACCGTAAGAATAATGCAGGCTTCCCAACTAAGTTTGTGGAGTCGCTGGCATCCGGTACTCCGGTAATTGGTAACCTGACAAGTGATATTAGCAAGTATCTCAACGAGGGTGAAAATGGATTTGTATTGGAAGAAGCAACTGATGAATCGCTTGCAGTCTTATTGCATACGGTAAGCAGGTTGAGTACAGAGCAGCTCGAATTGATGAAAGACAATGCACGACGAACAGCCGGTCAGTTCTTTGATTACCGGAAGTACAGTGTGCAAATGAAACAATTTATTGAGAATTTAAAATAAAACAGAGGGGTTGCCCCGTCGACTTATAAACTACTACCGGCATATGAAAGTGTTACTATCCATGGATGAACATGTTTACTGTTTAAACGGTGAATATTACGTGCGGGAACTGGGTGTGGATCTGATTAACAGGTACCTGAAAGTCTTTGAGACAATGAGGTTAGCTGTCAGGGTCGACTATGTTGAGCAACTGGATAGTGCCGCATTTAGCCGGATAGACAGCTCAAGGGTTGAGGTCTATCCGCTTCCTTTTTTTAGGGGGTATATACAATATATAAAGCATTTTGCCGCACTTAGGCGTCAGTACCGAACTGTGATAGGAGACTGTAAGCTCGTTATTGTACGCTTACCCTTTACATCCGGTTTTTCGATAGCTTCCCGTGCATTGAAACAGGGTATCCCTTTAGGGTGCGAGGTGGTTGCAAACCCCTATGATTTCTATAAAGTTAAGAAGCCGGGGATTAGTAAGGTTCTGTATGGTATTTACCACCTTCAGCTGAAACAGATTTGCCAAAAAGCGGATGCAGTTGCTTATGTAACCCGGTTTGCATTACAGCGCCGGTATCCTGCCCTTAAAAAGGGTAGTTTCACGACTCATTATTCCTCAGCCAGAATTCCTGCCGGTTATTACACTCAGGCCCGCGAACTCAGAAGTTCCGACAGTTACGTGTTAGCTCATGTTGCTCATCCGATTAATAATCACGAAAAGGGTCATGCTCTCGTAATCAGGGTGGTCGCTGAGTTAAACAAACGATTGCCTGTAAAAGTGCTTGCCCGTTTTGCAGGTGATGGAGATCTGGTGGATGAACTGAAACAGTTAGCACTCCGGTTAGGTGTAAGTGATAAAGTTGAATTTCCCGGATTGTTGTCGGCTGAGGAACTATACTCCTTGTTGAAAGCTGCTGATGTGATGATACTTCCAACGCTTACAGAAGGTTTGCCACGAGTGCTTATAGAAGCGATGGCAACCGGTTTACCCTGTGTGGCAACTCCGGTGGGCGGTATCCCTGAATTACTGGATAAGGAGTCGATGTTTGAACCGGAGGATGTGTCGGGCTTCACTGAGCGTATTGCTCGGTTACTTACAGATGCAGAACTTTACAAACAGGAAAGTAGTCGCAACTTTGAGAGAAGCAAGGACTATGAAGACGATAAACTGCAGGAGAAACGGAATAATTTTTACAGAAGATTGAGAGATTTAGTTAAGTAATGAGTATTTTTGCGGATAAAAGAAAATCAATGGAAGACAGGAACTATAAAGTATGTACACGTTGTGTAATGGATACAACTGATCCGGTGATAACATTTGATGAACAGGGAGTGTGCGATCATTGCCATGATTTTGATGCGAATGTTAAGCCCAACTGGCATACCGATGAGAAAGGAAAGCAGGAGCTGAATGTGTTGATCAAAAAGATTAAGGACGCCGGTAAAGGAAAAGAATTTGATTGCCTCCTTGGTTTGAGTGGCGGACTCGATAGTTCGTATATGTTACATATGGCAGTGCGTAAGTTTGGACTTCGCCCGTTGGTTTTTCATGTTGACGGTGGCTGGAACTCCGAACTGGCAGTTCATAATATTAATGTCATGATCGACAAGCTGGGTCTTGATCTCTATACTGAAGTAATCAACTGGGAAGAAATGAAAAACTTCCAGCTTGCGCTCTTCAAATCAGGGATGCCGCACCTGGATATGCCGCAGGATCATGCTTTCTTTGCTACTATGTATCATTTTGCTGAAAAGCATAATATACCTTATATATTAAATGGTGGTAACTTCTCGACCGAATGTGTGCAGTATCCCATGGAATGGTTTTATTACGCCACCGATATACGTTTGATAAAGGATGTTTTAAAACAATTCGGAACCCGTAAAATGGATAGTTATCCTTTCAGCTCTGTTTTCAGGCATAAAATCTACCTGAAATACCTCAAAGGAGTCCATGTGGTTAAGCCGTTGAACCATCATCCTTTTCTTAAAAAAGAAGCAATTAGTCTGTTGGAGAACGAATACAACTGGAGGTCCTATCCTCAGAAACATTTCGAATCCCGCTTTACAAAATTCTTTGAAGGATACTGGCTGCCTGAGCGTTTCGGCTACGATACCCGTAGGGTGCAGCTTTCCAGTCTTATCCTTACCAATCAGATGTCGCGTGCAGAAGCGATGGACATACTCGCCCATCCGTCCTACGATCCTGCCACCATCGATGAGGAATTTAGTTATATTGCAACCAAACTGGGTATAACTTCTGAAGAATTGCGCAGCTACTTTACCATGCCTAAAAAGTATTACTGGGATTATAAGAATCAACAGAATCTCTTCCGGCTTGGTGCAGTGATGATGAATTGGCTGGGGATAGAAAAAGTAGTAAAACGTAAAAAATGATTACTATAATTGACTACGGATTAGGTAATATAAGAGCCTTCCATACTGTTTTCGAGCGCTTAAAGGTGCCTGTTAAAATTGCAGGCTCAGCTCACGATATGAAAGATGCTACCAAACTGATACTGCCGGGTGTCGGGGCATTTGACTATGCCATGTCGAAGCTTAACGCTTCAGGGATGAGGGAAGTGCTGGACGACAAAGTCCTAAACGAAAAGATTCCGGTGTTAGGAATTTGTGTCGGGATGCAGATGCTTGCTAAAAGCAGTGAAGAAGGGGTTTTGCCGGGCTTAGGATGGATAGATGCCGAAGTAAAACGATTTGATTTTGCAGCTTCAGCGGAAACATTACAATTACCCCATATGGGTTGGAATACTATTCAGCCTGAACCGACCTCCTTGCTGATGGAGGGCTTAGCACCCGAATCCCGGTTTTATTTTCTGCATTCGTACTATTTTGTAAACAACCAGGTGTCAGAGTGTATAGCTACTACTTCATACGGGTTGACCTTCTGTAGTGCTGTTCAGCGTACCAATATTTATGGTGTCCAGTTTCATCCGGAGAAAAGTCATTCGAATGGTATGAAGCTACTTCACAATTTTGCAAAACTATAACTATGTTATATCCCCGAATCATTCCGACCTTGCTATTGCATCAAAAGGGATTAGTAAAAACCGTACGGTTTAAAGATCCGAAATACGTAGGTGATCCTATTAATGCAGTTAAGATATTTAACGAAAAGGAGGTGGATGAACTTATAGTGCTCGATATAGATGCTTCGGTTGAAGGTCGTGAGCCGGATTACAAATTGATTGAACACCTCGCCGTTGAATGTCGTATGCCCTTGTGTTACGGAGGCGGAATCAAGACCGTAGAACAAGCTCAGCGTATATTCAATCTGGGTGTCGAAAAGATAGCGGTAAGTTCACTTGCTGTAGAACATCCGGAGGTGCTGACCGAACTGGCAGCCCGTGTAGGTAATCAGAGTGTGGTGGTAGTGATGGATGTTAAAAAGAATTTTTTCGGATCACGGTATGAATTATATGTACACAATGGCAAAAAAGCAACAGGACTCGATCCGGTGCAGTTTGCCCGCAGGATGCAGGATGCAGGAGCAGGTGAGATCGTTGTAAATTCAATTGATCAGGATGGAATGATGAATGGCTATGATTTTAAACTCATTGAAGCAGTACGGAATGCAGTTACCATTCCTCTGACAGTGATGGGAGGCGCCGGGAAGCTGGAAGATATGGGATCCGTGATTCAACGGCATTCAGTAATTGGGGTAGCGGCAGGAAGTATGTTCGTGTTTAAAGGCAAGTTCAGAGCCGTTTTGATCCATTATCCAACTAACGAAGAGAAAGAGATTTTTTTCAGGGATTATTTTCTCTCAAGAGCTGAGTGAGTAAAATAAAAGACCTGTTTGTTACGTTCTATTCTTAATATAGTCGACAGAAAATGTTCAAAAATAAAGTATTACTAATAACCGGAGGAACCGGTTCTTTCGGGAATGCAGTGCTCAATCGTTTTTTAGATACCGATATCGCTGAGATCCGTATTTTCTCAAGAGATGAGAAAAAGCAGGATGACATGCGTCATCAGTATTCCAACAATAAAATAAAGTTTTATATCGGGGATGTACGCAATAAGCGCAGTGTCGACAATGCCATGAATGGCGTTGATTTTATCTTCCATGCAGCTGCGTTGAAGCAGGTTCCCTCCTGTGAGTTTTTTCCCATTGAGGCTGTTAATACCAATATCATCGGTACGCAAAATGTACTGGACTCTGCCGTTGAGCATGGTGTGGAACGCATTATAGTACTGAGTACCGATAAGGCCGCTTACCCTATCAATGCAATGGGGATCAGCAAAGCCATGATGGAGAAGGTTGCCTATGCCAAGGCCCGCTCCACCGGAGAGCAGTCGGCGACCACTATCTGTTGTACCCGCTATGGCAACGTAATGGTAAGTCGCGGCTCTGTAATCCCTCTTTGGCTGGATCAGATTAAGGCAGGAAAGGATATCACTATCACGGATCCGAATATGTCGCGTTTTATGATGACACTCGATGATGCCGTCGATCTTGTAATCTATGCGTTTAAGCATGGAAAGAATGGTGACCTGTTTGTGCAGAAAGCACCTGCAGCCACTCTTTCGGTACTAGCTTCTGCACTGATGGAAGTGTTGGGAGTAGCAGTGCCGGTTCGATCCATTGGTACCCGGCACGGAGAGAAACTATATGAAACCCTGGTTACGAGAGAAGAAATGTCGAAGTCGGTGGATATGGGAAATTACTACCGGATTCCGCTTGACAACCGCGACTTGAATTATGATAAGTATTTTGTGGAGGGGGAAGAGCACTTATCATCCATTGATGATTACCACTCTCATAATACAGCACGACTTGATGTGGAAGGAATGAAGCAACTGCTTCTTAAATTAGAGTTGATACAAAAGGAAACCAGCCTATGAAGCTATTAATTACCGGGTCAATGGGTTTTATCGGCCGTAATCTGATCGCCGAACTGCATAACAGAGGATATAACGATCTGTTTTTATACGATACGGATACTAATCCGGCCTTGCTGGATGACTACACCCGTGAATGTGACTTTGTGTTTCATCTGGCAGGTGTCAATCGTCCGGATGACCCAAAGGAGTTTATGGAAGGTAATTTCGGTTTTACTTCCGTACTCCTTGATTCACTCAAAAAGCAGGGTAATAAAGCACCTGTGCTGATAACCTCTTCCACTCAGGCTGCACTTGATAATCCCTACGGACGCAGTAAGCTGGCAGGGGAGGAGCTAATGCGTTCTTACGCTAAGGAAACCAATGCCCCGGTTTTTATATTTCGACTTCCGAATGTTTTTGGGAAATGGTGTCGTCCGAACTATAACAGTGCGGTTGCCACTTTTTGCAATAATATAGCCAATGGATTACCCATTCAGGTGAATGATCCTTCGGTGGGAATGAAGCTGGTGTACGTTGATGATGTTGTTAATGCCTTTATAGAACGCCTATCATCGGCTGCAAAGCAACAGTCGGCCGACGAACTTGAAGAGATTGCTCCTGTGTATAGTGTCGAATTGGGTAAGATTGTTGAATTGATCTATTCGTTTCGCGAAAGCCGAACCAGTCTGCAGCTGCCGGATATGGGAGATGAGTTTACCAAAAAACTATATTCCACCTATCTCAGCTATTTGCCCACCGATCAGTTTAGTTATCCCCTGACCATGAATACTGATGACAGAGGTTCATTTACTGAATTTCTCAAATCTCCTGATCGCGGACAGGTATCTGTGAATATCTCCCGCCCGGGAATTACCAAAGGTAATCACTGGCATCATACTAAAAATGAGAAGTTCCTCGTGGTAAGTGGACGCGGGGTTATCCGTTTCCGCAAAATTGATTCGGATGAAGTGATTGAGTATTTTGTTTCGGGCGATCAATTGGAAGTTGTGGATATCCCTGTCGGCTATACGCATAACATAGAGAATCTGGGTGAGACGGACATGGTAACCGTTATGTGGGTAAACGAAGTATTTAACAGGGAGAAACCAGATACCTTCTTTGTAAAGGTTTAAAAAAACATCAAGGATGAAAAAACTAAAAGTAATGACGGTAGTCGGAACCCGTCCCGAAATCATACGCTTATCCTGCGTACTGCAGAAGCTGGATGCCAGCGAAGCGATAGATCATGTGCTGGTGCATACCGGACAAAACTACGATTATGAATTGAACGAGGTGTTCTTCGAAGACCTGGGACTTCGCAAACCGGATTATTTTCTGAATGCTGCAGGTGCTACTGCTACCGAAACTGCAGGAAGAATTCTGATCGCTATTGAACCGGTATTGGAAGAAGTGCATCCCGATGCTTTTCTGGTGCTGGGAGATACCAACTCCTGCCTGTGTGCCATCGCAGCCAAGAAACGCCACATTCCCATCTTCCATATGGAAGCAGGGA
>JAQUYE010000087.1 GCA_028691965.1 Paludibacter sp.
CTCTATACGATTGCTTATCCCGAACCGGGCGAGAATAATGGTCTGGGATCGGCCACTCCTGCTATCCACCTGCCGGGCTCTACGCCCTGGCGTACAATTACGGTGGGCGATAACCTGAAGCCGATAGTCGAAACAACGGTGCCGTTCGACCTGGTAGAACCGCTCTATGAGGCTGCTGAGGGATTGCAGACCGGTCGCGCTACCTGGAGCTGGATTATGTGGCAGGATAATAGCGTGAACTACGACGATCAGGTTCGCTATATCGACCTGGCTGCTGCCATGGGCTACGAACTGGTGCTGATTGATGGATGGTGGGAATCGAATATCGGCTACGATCGTATTAAGGAACTGGTCGATTATGCGGCTTCGAAAAAGGTGGGCGTGCTGCTGTGGTACAATTCGAACGGCTATTGGAGCGATGCTATTCAGAATCCAAAGAACCGTATGCATACTTCTGTTGCCCGTAAAAAGGAAATGGCCTGGATGAAAAGTCTCGGGGTGAAGGGGATTAAAGTGGACTTCTTTGGCGGCGATAAGCAACAAACGATGCAACTTTACGAAGATATTCTGGCAGAAGCAAATGATAACGGACTGGTGGTAATCTTCCATGGTTGTACGCTTCCGCGCGGTTGGGAACGTATGTATCCGAATTTCGTAGGTAGTGAGGCGGTACTGGCATCCGAGAATCTTATCTTTACACAATATGCCAACGATAACGAAGCTTACAATGCTACACTGCATCCTTTTATCCGTAACTCGGTGGGGTCGATGGATTTTGGACCGGTATTGCTGAATAAGCGTCATAACCGTACCAACGATGGCGGTCATACACGCAAGACTACCGATATCTTCCAACTTGCAACAGCAGTGCTGTTCCAGTCGCCGGTACAGAACTTTGCCATCGCTCCGAATAACCTCACCGACTGCGCACCGCTGGTAATCGACTTCATGAAAGAGGTACCCACCGAATGGGACGATGTGGTGTTTGTCGACGGATATCCGGGTAAATATGTGGTGCTGGCTCGTCGCAAGGGCGATAGCTGGTACGTAGCCGGAATCAATGCTACAAAGGAAATCATCGATGTAAAAGCGAACCTCCCCATGATGGCCGGTAAGAAAGTGAGCTTGTACTCCGATGCTAAGAAGGATCGCTCGCCGCAGCTGACGAATATCAGCGTGAAGAAGAACGGCGATGTGAAGCTGACGATACTTCCGGAAGGGGGAGTGATTCTTAAATTGTAAAATTTTCTTCGTTGATTGCAACATAAGTTAAGCAAACGGCATCTGTAAGTTAATTCTGAAAATCTAACTCAATAGTTATGAAAACAAAACTTACAGTTCCCGTTTGCTGCTTTCTAATTGCTTTATTTGCCGCTTGTAATCAGGTTGATGATTCTTATATCGGCGGTGAGTGGTCCATGATTGAAGGTCCGTACGACGAAAAGTACGAAGATTATGGAGAGAATCCGTTTATTCAGACCGCCGATGAGGCAGTATCCACTTTCTCGGTTGATGCCGATGGCGGTTCGTATACCAATATGCGACGCTACCTGAACCTCGGTCAGCTTCCACCTACTGCTTCGGTGCGCATCGAAGAATACCTGAATTTCTTTACCTTTAATTATGCCGAACCACAGGCCGGCGAGAATGTGGCACTGAACTCCGAACTGGCTGCTTGTCCGTGGAACGACAATCACCACCTTTTACGCCTTGGCATTAAGGGGAAGACAATTCCTGTAAATGAACTTCCCTATTCTAATTATGTATTCCTGATTGATGTGTCGGGTTCGATGAACTCGCCCGAAAAGCTGGGAGTGTTGAAGTCGGGCTTTAAAACCCTGGTGGATAACCTGCGCGATCAGGACCGGATGGCAATTGTTACTTATGCCGGTAGTGCTCAGGTATTACTCAAATCGACTCATGGAGATGAGAAACAGAAAATTAAAAATGCAATTGATAAATTAGGGGCAAGTGGTTCGACTGCAGGAGCTGCCGGAATAAGCACTGCCTATGAGATAGCAGTTGAAAATTATATACCCGACGGTAACAACCGGATTATACTGGGTACCGACGGCGATTTTAATGTGGGTCCGTCGTCGACCGACGAGCTGGTTGAGTTAATCGAAGAGAAACGGAAGTCGGGCATTTACCTTACCGTACTGGGAGTGGGTGGCGGTAACCTGAACGATCAGATGATGGAAAAGATAGCCAACAATGGGAATGGTAATTACGAGTACATCGACAATGCCAGTCAGATTGAAAAAGTGTTTACCCATGAGTTGTCCAAGTTTTACACCGTGGCTAAGGATGCCAAATTGCAGCTCACCTTTAACCCCTCAATGGTAAAGGCCTACCGCCTCATCGGATACGAAAACCGTGCACTTAAAAACGAAGACTTTGAAAAAGATACTGTTGATGCCGGGGAGATCGGGGCAGGGCAGACAATAACCGCCTTGTACGAACTGGAGTTAATGCCGCAGGCTCCTGAGAAACTGGCTGTTGAGAAGTTTGCTCAATTCGATTTCCGCTATAAGATGCCCAATGTAACTGAGAGTCGGCTGTTGTCGCACGAAGTTTCGTCGTACGCACTGCAACCCATCGAAACTGCTTCTGAGAACATTCGCTTTGCAGCTTCGGTAGCAGGTTTCGGGATGTTGATTAAAGAATCGGAATATGCCGGTACTCTCAACATAGCGATGGTGAAGCAATTGGCTACGTCGGCTGTTAGCTTTGACCCCAACGGGTATCGGAACGAATACCTTGAGCTATTGAACAAGTGGAAGTAAAAATATTACTA
The DNA here is from genome assembly GCA_028691965.1 of Paludibacter sp. GTDB lineage: Bacteria > Bacteroidota > Bacteroidia > Bacteroidales > Paludibacteraceae > Paludibacter. The sequence continues at coordinate 2,798 of JAQUYE010000087.1, forward strand.
TGAAATCTGTTTTATCACTTACCATAGTAATAATGGTCTTATCCTGTGCATCGTTGGTGGCTCAACAGCAGGAAAGCGCGAATGGTAGTATAGCCATTAGTTTTACCGCTTTGGGCGATAATGATGTAATCAATTGGGCCGGTGCCGACTTAGTAGGTGCAGCGGGTTATAGTGGAAAGAGTTTTTATACCATCGGACTAAGCTATATTCATCCGCTGAATCGTTGGTTGTCGCTTGAGTCGGGTGTGGAGTTCTCGGAACATACGATCACGGTACATCCGAATCTTCCTCCACAAATGACCAATGATCCATACGACAAGGAACTATCGCTTATCACTATTCCAATAACGGCGAGAATTAATTTCCTGAACTATTTCTTTGTTAATGGCGGACTGCTGATTGGTACGAATGCCGGAACTTCGAGTCCGATCGACAGTCAGTCGGGAATAGGCGCGATGCTGGGAGTGGGAGCGAAGTATAGTATGACCGGCGGATTAGGAGCCTTTGTAAATGGTTATGTGAAAATGCATTCCCTGATTCCTTTTATGGCCGAAAGTAATGAGTACCGACAGCGACTGCTGGAGAGTGGTCTGAGGATAGGCCTTACATATAGCTTTTAACCTGATGTGACAAATAGACACCTGTTTTCGATTGAAGAGTCCTGAGAGTACTGTCTCAGGACTTTTTTATTGCTTGTCAGACCTGCTTTCTTGAGCTTTTTGATAGGAAAGTAAGTTGTTAAACCCTTTTATAAAACCCTTTTTTCTTTGTCGGCTCCCTCTTTTTTTCGTATTTTAGCGATTCAACCATGAGAGTTAATAATCCTAAAATATAAGAATGGCTATTTTTACAAAGAATCAACAGGAAATTGCAACCAGAATTGAGTCGGAAACAAAACAATCTAATTGGGTAGACTGGAAGTGGCAGGTTCGCCATGCTATCAAGTCGCTCGAAGAATTTGAACGCCTTAGTGGGATCACATTCTCACCGGAAGAAAAAGTAGAGTTACAGAAGACGATCGATCATTTTCCACTGTCGATTACTCCTTATTACCTTTCGTTGATTGATAAGAAAAACTACCTTAACGACCCGGTTTTTAAGCAGGCTTTTGCCGACACGCGCGAGCTGTATGTATCGCCGAGTGAAATGAAAGACCCTTTGTCGGAAGATCACGACAGTCCGGTACCGGGTATTACGCATCGTTATCCCGATCGGGTACTTTTTCTGGTGAGTAATGTATGTGCAATGTATTGCCGTCATTGTACCCGGAAACGTAAGGTGGGTGATGTGGATAGTATCCCTTCGCGTACGCAGATCATGGACGGACTGGACTATATTCGTCGAACTCCTCAGGTACGTGATGTGCTGCTGTCGGGTGGTGATCCGTTTTTGTTGTCGGACGATTACCTCGACTGGATTCTAACTGAATTGCATAAGATTCCGCATGTGCAGGTAGTGCGTATAGGTACACGTACTCCCGTGGTATTGCCGTATCGAATAACCGAGGGCCTGGTAACCATGCTGAAGAAACATCATCCGGTGTGGATTAATACTCACTTTAACCATGTGCGCGAACTCACCGATTCGTCGAGAAAGGCACTTGCCATGCTGGCCGATGCAGGTATCCCACTTGGTAATCAAAGTGTTTTGCTGGCCGAAGTGAATGATTGTCCCCGCCTGATGAAGGAATTAGTACACCAACTGGTTCAGAACAGGGTGCGACCCTATTATCTTTACCAGTGTGATTTATCGGAAGGCTTGTCGCATTTCCGGACTCCGGTAGGGAAAGGTATCGAGATAATTGAAAGTCTGATAGGCCATACCAGCGGTTTTGCGGTTCCCACCTATGTGATCGATGCGCCCGGCGGTGGTGGTAAGATTCCGGTGATGCCGAATTACCTTATCTCATGGAATACCAATAAGGTGATTTTACGAAATTACGAGGGAGTTATTTCAACCTACCAGGAACCAACCAACTACAGTAATTCGCAGTGTGATATGAATTGCAGGGACTGTAACCTGGAGCTCGACTTAAAGGGAGCCTGCGAAAGTGAGGCGGTGGGGATAGAAAAGTTGCTGGCCGACTACGACGAGACGATTGCGCTGGTGCCTGCGAATAACGAACGTATGAACAGGAGAGAAGAGTATGAGGAAGCGTGAGTTGAAATCGGTACTGGCACACGATAAGGGAAGTAACCGTGTTTATCTGATTCAGCTTCATCCCGACGATTTTCCGGATATCATTGAGCGCCTTGATACGCTGGTCGGGGAGCACGACTATACAAAGATTTTTGCGAAAGTACCTGCGCGCTTCGCCCCTGCCTTTTTGAGTGAGGGCTATACAATGGAAGCGTTTATACCTGGATTTTTTAAAGGTATGGAAGATGTGCTTTTTTTGGTGAAGTACTTCGATGCAGAGCGCAGTCGTCCCGACACAAGCGCTTTGCAGGCAGTGCAGCAAGTACTGTCGACCCCGCCTTCCGTAGGTGAGCATACCCCGGATACAACCTTTAGTCTGCGACCCCTTACTCCTGCTGACATCGATTCCATGATACCGGTCTTCAGTCAGGTCTTTGCCAGCTATCCCTTTCCCATCTTTGAACCGGCCTTCCTGCTCCGTAGTATGGAGCAGGAAGGTACCCGTTACTTTGGGGCCTATCACCGGGGTCAGCTAATAGCTATCAGTTCGGCCGAATGTGATGAAAAAGCACAGAATGCTGAGATGACAGATTTTGCAGTACTACCATCCTATCGCGGACAACGGCTGGCACTTCACCTGCTGGCGATGATGGAGAAGAAGCTGGAGCAGGATGGCTACCTGACCTTTTACACCATTGCCCGACTGAATTCGCTTTCGATGAACAAAACCTTTTATAATTCAGGATACCATTACTCAGGGACACTGAATCAAAACACCCAGATATCGGGTTCCATTGAATCGATGAATGTGTGGTATAAGACGGTTAAAAAGAACGTATAGCTCTTGCAGAGAAGGATGCGTAATTTTTTAAGGCACCGCTCGCGTGTCCTCCTGCAGGATTGAAGTTCTGGAACATGGCGAGCTGTGTGTCTCTCTCAGTGGAACTCCAATAGTTGCCTGTGTTAAAACCTCCCACTATCTCCTTTTGTGCTAACGGAATCCACCCGGCATCAGCCGGGTGGATTGAGCAATCTGATGGTTAGTCAGATTCAGACAAAAACAATTTTCATAATCGTCAGTTAATATCTTTTTATTACTGTTGAGACCGGGATGTTTCATTGTTAGAGATCAATCTCTTCATTGTCCATCAGTTCATGTTTACCATAAGTATACTTGTAGAGTGCCACGTTTAATTTTTTCTTGTTCGATTGTACAGGCGCAATCAGCACAAAATTCATTTTTAGGGTGTCCTGATCGATTAGTGCCGCTTTGTTACGCGTTTTCTGGTCTTCCCAGGTTCCGGAGTTTGCGTACAGACAGTCTTCGCCTGAAAGGTTGGTGTGAGTTTTTATCATTGGATTATGAGTGTGACCGAATACAACTATCCGAACATCCGAGTTTGAATTTTGGAAGTATTGTTTATTAGCTTGCTTGTCGATATACTCAGTTAGCAGACTGCCGGTGATTGATTCGTTGATTTCGTTCAATACCTTCACATTATTAAAGCGCTGACGGGCATCCCAGTTGGTCTGAGTAAACAAATTGTTGTAGAGCTTCATCTGAATGCTCCCATCGGTAGCACTATTATACGGCAGAATATCGTTTATTGAGTAGGTGTTAGTGTAATTTCCGACATTGGTTACAATAATTGGTTCGTTGAAATTATCTTTCACATAGATTACCTCCTCAACTACATGTTTCCACAGTTTATAGTAGGTGTTTTTGCTGACCTGTTCGTAATTTCCGGAGTCGTTTAGTTGTACCGGGGGTACTTTGGTTGAAGCCTCTTTGGTGGTAGGGTCGGTAAACGAATTGGCAGCAATGCGGGCAAAAAAATAGCCGGGAGGTAAGGTTGCGCCGGGAGCTTCTGATTCGTTGGCTTCGGGAGTAATCGCACAGAAAAAGTCATAGCGATGACCGTGTTCAATTACAATTTGAGGATAATCGTCGGGATGGTATACGCCTACACCAAACTGATCGCCTGCATCACGTGCCTGATTGACTCCGGGCATTGCTATGTCCACGTTTGCTGCAGTAAAACCCATATCGTGATTGCCCGGAATGTAAGTAACTTTTATCTTCTTATCGCTGATTATACCATTTATTACATCAAAAACGACCTTGTTGGTTTGAACCGATTTACGAACAAAATCGGCTTGCGAATTTCCGGCATAGGTATTTATTCGGGTAGGAACATACCAATCATCCAACATATCACCCGCTATTATCAACTCTTTCACCGTAGCAGACGATCGGACTTCATTCAGAAATTGCTCCAGGCGCTGAAGGTGATGAACTGTTTCGGAATACGATATATCACTACCCAGGTGCAAATCGCTTATAACAACAATCTTTTCACGTACCTTATTAGCGCTGACGCTAAGGGTGTCGAAGGGATTGTCGGAAACCGGATGAGTGTCGGTTGTATCACAGGAACCCAGAAAAAAGGCAATCAGGATGCCGAAAACCAGAATACTTTTTTTTGTCATGGTGTAACTAATTTAAAGGAAAGGATTGCATTTAACTGCTACAATTATCGTGTACAAAAGTAAACTAAACAGAAAGTGCGGATGTATCAAATCTACAAAATTGCTGGTTCAATTTTACAAAATCTTCGTTGTTAATACGAAATGAATACCCTTAACTAATTTATCTTAAAAAACTACCTCCCGTCACAGCGTCAAACCATATAAAATGTACATTTGTGTTTTAAAAACCGTCAATGCATACCATCTATATAGCAACTGTTTTTGCAGGCTCCTTAGTGTGTTTATTAGTATCTTTATTGCTTTTCTTTCGCAGGGAAGAGGGGAATAACCGTTCAAGGCTTATCCTGTCGGTCATTGTTCTTTTTTCAGTATTTAATTACAGTTCACGTTTTTTGGCATTGTTAAATGGTGACCTTCCCGAGCAGGTAGTATCGGCAAAACTACTATTACAGGCCAACTTTATGGTACTTGGCTACATCATGTATCCGATTGAGGTGATTGCTCCCGGCTGGCTCAATTTCAGGAGAATACTCCGGTTATACAGTTATTGGATAGTGCTCGTGATACTCTATGTAGTAACCAAATGGGCGGGGGGTACAGTATACCCCCTTTGGATCGATAGTAGAGATGATACCCTATGTCGGAAGGTTTGAGGTTTTATTTCGATTGGTACTTAGTCTGTTTATTTTCCTTCCCGGAATTATAGTCTTTTTAATGCATCGTACCCGCCTTTACCAGAATTCAGACCTGGTGTGGGTAAAGAAATATGTATTTACACTAACGCTGAACGTAGTGGCTTATCTGTTGGTTGTTCTGTTTAATAATCCTGTGTACAATATTGTCTATTATTACATAAGCGTAGGCTGTAGTCTTTATATAGTATATATGGAATTGTTTGACCGAATAATTGTGAAATCGGTTGTAAACGAATCTGTTCAAGTGGTAAATGCATATTCAGCAGAAACTCCTGTTGTCAGCGTGACAGAAGAGATAGTAAAGACAAAGGACCTGGAGCTGATTCAACGCTTAGAGAATTATATCTATACCAGCAAGGCCTGGCGAAATCCCGATCTGACTCTCAATACGCTGGCTTCGGAATTAATGACTAATCGTACCAGCCTGGGAAATGCACTACGTACTTGTGGGTACGAGCAGTATACATCGTATGTTAATCGCTTGCGAACCGAAGATTTTATCCGTCAGATTGAAACCGGCAAAACAAAGAATTTTCAGGATGCCTTTTTTAATGCCGGCTTCCGATCACGTAGTACTGCCTTACGTAACTTCAGGCAATTTACGGGAACAACACCTTCCGACTATTTCAGTACAAAAGGAATACTTATTGAAGAAGAACAGGAATAGTTGTTAGTATCGGATCAATTTCAGTTGAATTGTTTAAAGAATGAATTTTCCGGGACATAATAACAAAAAAAACGCTAACCACTTTTATAGTGATTAGCGTTTTATGTTGTGACCCAGGTGGGGCTCGAACCCACGACCCACAGATTAAGAGTCTGTTGCTCTACCAGCTGAGCTACTAAGTCGTTCTTTTTTCGGATTGCAAAGATAGAAAGTTTTTTTTAGTTACAAAAGTCAGGGTGTAAAAAAACTTCATTTAATTCTCATCTGATGTATTCATACTCGTTTTTGATACAAAAAGGCTACACCGATTCAAAAAAAAGAAGTACTTTTGCGCTTGTAATCTAAAACGAAAAAGATGAAACCAACTTTATTTGTACTTGCAGCTGGTATGGGAAGTCGCTACGGCGGATTGAAACAACTCGACGGATTAGGACCGGGGGGAGAAACGATTATGGATTATTCCATTTTTGATGCCATCCGTGCCGGTTTTGGCAAAGTAGTTTTTGTAATCCGCGAAAGTTTTGAAAAGGACTTCCGTGAGATTGTAATTAACAAATACAAAAACCTTATCGATGTGGAAATTGTTTTTCAGGATCTGGATAAGATACCTGAAGGATTTAGCTACAACCCTTCACGTGAAAAACCATGGGGTACTAATCATGCTGTCCTGATGGGTAAAGATGTAATTCGTGAGCCTTTTGCTGTGATTAATGCAGATGATTTCTACGGACAGGAGTCGTTCCAGGTATTGGGTGATTTCCTACGGAGTGTGGTAGGTAAGCAAAACGAATATTGCATGGTAGGTTACCACGTGGGGAATACTCTCTCCGAAAGTGGATCGGTAAGTCGTGGTATTTGTGTGGTAGATGAGAATAACTACCTGCAGAATGTGGTGGAACGGACACACATCGAAGAGAAATCGGGAGATATTGTTTACCTTGACGAAAAAAATGAGGAAGTGTCGATTCCTGCTACTACGCCTGTATCGATGAACATGTGGGGCTTTACTCCTGATTATTTTGAGTATTCATGGGAGATCTTCAAGGACTTCCTCCGTGAAAAAGGGCAGGAACTGAAATCGGAGTATTATATTCCCCTGGCAGTGAATGAACTGATTGTGAATGGCAAGGCAAGTTGTAAAGTGCTGGATACTACTTCCAAATGGTTTGGGGTAACCTATGCTGAAGACCGTCCACAGGTTGTATTGAAAATTAACGAATTGGTACGGAAGGGTATTTATCCTTCTCAGCTGTATAAAGCATAAACGTATGTCGAAAGTATTAGTTACCGGTGGTACCGGTTACATTGGCTCTCATACTGTGGTAGAACTTATCAACGAGGGCTTTGAAGTTGTGATTGTCGACAATTTGTCGAATTCGAGTGTAGATGTACTGGATGGTATTGAGAAAATTACCGGAGTACGTCCTGCCTTTGAAAATATTGATTGTATTGAGTACGTGAGTATGGATCGTATGTTTTCAAAACATGAAAACATTGATGCCATTATTCATTTTGCGGCCAGCAAGGCGGTGGGCGAATCGGTTGAAAAGCCGCTCCTGTATTACCGTAATAACCTGGGATCGCTGATCAATATCCTTCAACTGATGCCTATCCATAAGGTGAAAAACTTTGTTTTCTCCTCATCGTGTACAGTATATGGTCAGCCCGATGTGCTACCGGTAACCGAAGATGCGCCTATTAAACCTGCTATGTCGCCCTATGGGAATACCAAGCAGATTGGCGAGGAAATCATCCGGGATACTATCTATGCGGCTCCATCCTTGTATACTAGTATTATATTACGGTATTTTAATCCGATTGGTGCGCATCCTTCTGCTGAAATCGGTGAACTGCCGAATGGTGTGCCTAATAATCTGTTACCTTTTGTTACTCAGACTGCTATTGGTCTGCGCAAACAGTTACAGGTATTCGGTGATGATTACGACACCCCCGACGGATCGTGTATTCGTGATTATATCCATGTGGTCGACCTTGCAAAGGCACATGTGGTGGCAGTAAAGCGTATGTTGTCGGGTGAAGCCGCTTCGAATGTGGAAACCTTTAACCTGGGCACAGGTCGTGGTTTGTCAGTACTCGAAATTCTGAATACCTTCGAAAAGGTTAATGATATAAAGGTTCCCTATAAAATTGTAGGTCGCCGCGAAGGTGATATCGAGAAGGTATGGGCCGATCCTGCTTACGCCAATGATGTGCTGGGCTGGAAAGCTACAGAATCGGTGGAAGAAACCCTCCGCAGTGCCTGGGCCTGGGAAAAGAACCTTGCAGGTAAACGTAATTAAGTATGTTATATCCACTACAGTTTACTCCTATCCTGAAGGATAAAATTTGGGGCGGTACACGGCTGAAATCTCTCTTTGGTAAAGAGGCTTCAACTACTTCACTCGGCGAAAGCTGGGAACTGTCGGGCTACGAAGGTGACGAGTCGGTAGTAAGCAATGGCTTCCTTGCCGGTAATAACCTGCGCGAGTTGATAGAGGTGTACATGGGTGAGCTGGTGGGTGATAAGGTGTTCGATCAGTACGGAGAGGATTTTCCGTTGTTGTTCAAATTGATAGATGCTAATGATAATCTGTCGATACAGGTGCATCCGGGTGATGAAGTGGCGGCCGATCGTCACTTCTCGCACGGGAAAACCGAAATGTGGTATGTGGTGGACGCCGAACCGGGTGCCGAATTAATTATTGGCTTTAAAGAGGATTGTTCGCGCGATACCTACCTGGATGCGCTCGATAACGATCAGGTGGAAGACTTGCTGCAACATGTGCCGGTAAGCAAAGGGGATGTGTTCTTTATCCCGGCCGGACTGGTACATGCCATCGGTAAGGGGGTAATGGTAGCTGAAATACAGCAGCGCAGTGATGTTACCTATCGCATTTACGATTTCAAACGGAAAGATGATCAGGGTAATGAACGGGAGCTCCATACCGACGAAGCGTTGGATGTGACTCAGTTTGCCGCTTCTCCTTCGCCTAAGGTACCTTACAAAGCCCGCCTGAATGAACTGACTCCCCTGATT
>JAQUYE010000088.1 GCA_028691965.1 Paludibacter sp.
CGGTGACAATACGGATAAATACAGTCAGGCTTACTTCCAGTACGACTCGAAGAAGTCGGGTGGATTTACCTGCTCACACCTTCGCTTTGGCGACTCTCCTATCCGTTCGACTTATTTGGTTACTACGCCCGACTTTGTTGCTTGTCACGTTCAGGCTTACCTGCGTTTATACGATGTAACTAAAGGGTTGAAGAAAAACGGTACCCTGCTGTTGAATACAGTATGGTCTCCGGAGGAAGTTCAAAAGAACCTCCCTACTAATGTAAAAAGGTACCTGGCAAAGAATAATATTAATCTGTATATTATCAATGCTACCAATATCGCTCAGGAAATCGGACTGGGACAACGTACGAATACGATCCTTCAATCTGCTTTCTTTAAAATCACGAATGTAATTCCTTACGAACTGGCCGTTGAGAAGATGAAATATGCCATCAACAAGTCGTACGGAAGAAAAGGTGAAAAGGTAGTGAATATGAACTACGAAGCTGTTGACCGTGGTGGTGAATACACAAAGGTAGAAGTTTTAGCTGACTGGGCTAATCTGGTCGATGAAGATGAACTGATCACCAAAATGCCTTCGTTCGTAAAAGACATCGTCGTTCCTGTAAATGCTCAGAAAGGGGATGACCTGCCGGTTTCGACGTTCAAAGGTCGTGAAGACGGTACCTGGATTCAGGGAACTGCTAAATATGAAAAACGTGGTGTGGCTGCTACCGTACCTGTATGGGAAATGGATAACTGTATCCAGTGTAACCAGTGTGCCTACGTTTGTCCTCACGCTGCTATCCGCCCCTTTGTTCTGGATGAAACAGAACAGGCTAAGGCTCCTTTCAACGGATTGAAAGCGAATGGTAAGGCATTTGCCGGAATGAGCTACCGTATTCAGGTCGACGTACTCGACTGTATGGGTTGTGATAACTGTGCGGAAGTTTGTCCGGGTAACAAAAACGGTAAAGCACTGAAGATGGTGCCTATCGAAACTCAGTACGAAGAACAAAACAACTGGGACTTCTGTGTTGAAACTGTAAGTTCAAAACAACACCTGGTGGATGTGAAGGCAAATGTGAAGAACTCACAGTTAGCTACTCCACTCTTCGAATTCTCGGGTGCTTGTGCCGGTTGTGGTGAAACTCCTTATGTAAAACTGATTACTCAGCTCTTCGGTGATCGTCAGATGGTGGCTAATGCTACCGGTTGTTCGTCGATTTATTCAGCATCTGCTCCTTCAACTCCGTATACTACCAACGAAGATGGCCGCGGTCCGGCATGGGCTAACTCCCTCTTCGAAGATAACGCGGAATATGGAATCGGTATGTTGTTTGCCAACGAGCAACTGCGCGATCGTATCGAACGCCTTATGAAATCGGCCATTGCGGAAAACTGCTGTGACGATGAACTGAAAGGTCTGTTCCAGGAATGGATCGACAACAAGGAAGATGGTGAAAAGACCAAGGAATTATCATTGAAGATTAAACCGCTTATTAAGAAACACAATTGCCAGTACTGTACTGAAATTGACGGGTTGAGTAAATACCTCGTTAAACAGTCACAGTGGATTATTGGTGGTGACGGATGGGCGTATGATATCGGTTTCGGCGGACTTGACCACGTGATTGCTTCCGGAAAGAATGTAAATATCCTGATTCTGGATACCGAAGTGTATTCGAATACGGGTGGACAGGCTTCCAAATCGACACCGGTAGGTGCTATTGCCAAGTTTGCTGCTTCGGGTAAGAAGATCCGCAAGAAAGACCTTGGTATGATGGCTACTACCTATGGTTATGTGTATGTAGCTCAGGTTGCGTTAGGGGCTAACCAGGCACAGGCATTGAAAGCTATCCGCGAAGCTGAAGCTTACGACGGACCATCAGTTATCATCGCTTACTCACCTTGTATCAGTCATGGTTTGACAGCTGGTATGGGTAAATCAAACGGCGAACAACAGGTAAATGCTGTTAAGTCGGGATACTGGCACCTGTATCGCTACGACCCACGTCTCGAAGCTGAAGGCAAAAACCCAATGCAACTCGACTCGAAGCCACCACAATGGGATATGTTCCAGGGCTTCCTGCGTAGTGAAGTACGTTATACCTCACTGTTGAAACAATTCCCTAAAGAAGCTGAAGAGCTGTTCATGGCTGCCCAGGACAACGCAAGATGGCGTTATAACTGGTACAAACGCATGAGCGAAATGCCAATAGCAGAGGAAGTGGTTGCAGAATAATTGTTAATTGTTAATTGTTAATTGTTAATTATTAACAGTTTAGATAAGTTAGAAGCAGCTCCGGGATTAATTTCCGGGGCTGTTTTTTATTTTTTTACCCGTTTTATTTTGTCTATAGCTTTACCTTTGGCCAACTCGTCGATTAGTTTATCAAGGTACCTCACCTGTCGGGTGAGCGGGTTCTCAATTTCTTCAATACGGTATCCGCATATCGTTCCTGTGATTAATATTGCATTTGGATTTAATGTAGCTCGCTGAAAGAAGGTTTGAAACGTAACCTGTTCGTTGACCAATTCCTGTATCTGCTTGTCGTTGAAGCCGGTCAGCCAGGATATCACCTGATGTAACTCTTCCCGGGTGCGGCCTTTTCGTTCTACTTTTGCTATATAAAGGGGATAAACAGAAGCAAAGGTCATATTTGCCATGCGCTGGTTGTGTTCGGGAGTGGTAGTCATTGTAGATTTATTTTATAGTTTTTACAAACATAGTTGAAGTAGTAATGAATTACAAGACTTCAATACAAAAATAATTCTGTAACTTCGTAATTCTAATAATCAATGTAATAAATATGAGTACTAAAAAGATAGCCTATTCGATTTTAGAACTGGCAAGTATACCCAAAGGCGGGACTGTAAAGCAAACCCTAAATGATTCACTGAAGGTAGCACAGGAAGCTGAACGTTTACATTACAGTCGGTTTTGGCTGGCTGAGCATCATAATGCCGAATATATTGGCAGTAGTGCCACTTCAGTCTTGATTGGTTATATTGCCGACAATACTTCAACTATTCGTGTGGGTTCGGGAGGAATCATGTTACCCAATCACTCGCCCCTGATTATTGCTGAACAGTTTGGTACATTGGGACAGTTGTACCCGAACCGTATCGACCTCGGACTGGGAAGGGCTCCGGGAACCGATCAGGCCACGGCAAAGGCAATTCGTTCGGATTTTATGGATGGGGCACACTCTTTTCCGGAAGAGATTACTAAAATTCAGGAATACTTTTCAGTTGACAATAAAGAGGCAAAAGTAAGAGTGCCGTTAGCTGAAGGTGTAAACGTTCCACTCTATATTCTGGGATCCAGTACAGGCGGTGCCAGTGTTGCAGCTCAGAAAGGACTGCCTTATGCTTTTGCGAGTCATTTTGCATCTACCTATCTGCATACGGCTCTACATATCTACAAGGAGGACTTTCAGGCATCAGCAACATTGAAGGAGCCCTATACTATTGCAGGGATAAATGTGTATGTGGCCGATACTGATGAGGAAGCACAGGCATTGTTCTCTTCGCATATCCGTATGTTTGTGGGTGTTATAACCGGAGTACAGTCGGGCATACATCCTCCTACCCCTCTGAATGATGAGTTACGGGGACTGATGAATCATCCTGTTTTGCAGCAAATGATAAAGTATTCGTTTGTGGGAAGTAAACCGACCGTGCAACGACAGGTGGAAGACTTTATTGAACAGACTAGTGTAGACGAACTGATTACGGTATCCATCATGCACAAGGTAGAAGACCGAATAAAGTCGGTTCAGCTTTTTGCGGAAATTATGAATGATATAAATAAGGACAAGTACTGTTAACTTGTCCTTATTTTAATAAATCGGCAATTTTAGATAATTGCTCGTGTGAAGTCATATCTATTTTAGTAGGCACCACCGACACAAGGCCGTTTGCCAATGCCCATTCGTCGGTATCAGTCGATTCGGGTTCGTGGTTTTCGAATTCGCCGGTAAGCCAGTAATATGCACGATCACGGGGATCGGTTTTCTTTACAATTTCTTTCACCCAGCGTCCATCACACTGACGAGCCACTTTCATACCCTTAATAGGTCCGGAGGGTGCATTTACGTTCAGACAAATACCGTGATCCAGTCCGTTGGCAAGCACTTTACGTGCTATTTCAACGATATAGGGAGCAAAGGCACTGAAATCGGCATCGGGTGAATAATCACAAATGGAAAAGCCTACTGAAGGAATTCCGTTTTCACAGCCTTCGAGTACAGCTCCCATTGTGCCCGAATAAATCACATTAACAGCAGCGTTAGAACCGTGATTAATTCCCGAAACCAACAAATCGGGCTTGCGGGGAACAATCTCGTTGATAGCCAGTTTAACGCAATCGGTAGGTGTACCACTGCAAGAATAACGGGTTAACCCATCGTGCTCCTCCAACAAATGGAAACGGATAGGTTGAGTTACTGTAAGTGCATTCGACTGAGCTGAACGAGGTCCGTCGGGTGCAACCACCACTACCTCGCCCAGTTGAGTCATCAGTTCTGTTAATACGGCAATTCCTTTTGCGAAATCGCCATCGTCGTTAGTAATTAATATAAGAGGTTTTTCAATTAACATATCAATAATGAGGTGAATCGATTACAAGGTCTGTTTAACTTCCGTTTCTTCGAAGCTTTCAATCATATCGCCTTCGCGTATATCATTGTAGTTGCGAATATTAAGACCGCATTCGTAGTTGGTACCCACTTCCTTCACATCTTCCTTGAAGCGTTTGAGGGATTCGAGTTCACCGGTATACACCACGATACCATCACGGATGATACGAACCTTGTTATTACGTTTAATTTTACCTTCACGAACCAGACAGCCGGCAACTGTACCCACTTTGGTGATCTTGAAGACTTCACGCACTTCGACAGTAGCAGTAATCTCTTCCCTGATCTCGGGCGACAACATACCTTCCATTGCTGATTTCAATTCTTCAATTGCATCGTATATAATAGAATACAAACGTACATCGATTTCTTCCTTCTCAGCCATCTTACGCGCTGATGTGGTAGGACGAACCTGGAATCCAACTATAATCGCGTTGGAAGCTGCCGCCAGCAACACATCGGAATCGGAGATTGCACCCACAGCCTTGTGAATAACATTGATCTGGATATTCTCGGTAGAGAGTTTCAATAAAGAGTCGGAAAGTGCTTCCACAGATCCGTCCACATCCCCCTTCACGATAATGTTGAGTTCCTTGAAATCGCCCAAAGCGATACGACGGCCCAACTCATCGAGGGTGAAGTGTTTCTTGGTACGCAGACTCTGCTCGCGTTGTAACTGCTCCCGTTTGTTTGCAATGTCACGAGCTTCCTGTTCGGTAGCAATAACGTTGAAGTTATCACCCGCCTGTGGAGCTCCGTTCAATCCAAGAATCAATACCGGCTCGGCAGGTTTCGCTTCCTGAATTCGCTGGTTACGTTCGTTGAACATTGCTTTTACCTTACCGAAATAAGTTCCGGCCAATACGATATCACCCATTTTAAGTGTACCGTTCTCAACCAGCATGGTTGTGACATATCCACGACCCTTATCGAGTGATGATTCAATCACAGAACCAACGGCACGTTTGTCGGGATTAGCTTTTAAATCAAGCAATTCGGCTTCAAGAAGCACTTTTTCGAGGAGTTCCTTAATACCGTGACCCTGTTTAGCTGAAATATCCTGCGACTGGTACTTTCCACCCCAGTCTTCGACCAGGTAATTCATATTGGCAAGGGTTTCCTTTATCTTTTCAGGATTTGCACCTGGCTTGTCCACTTTATTGATAGCAAACACTATCGGCACATTTGCAGCCGAAGCATGGTTGATAGCTTCAATGGTTTGAGGCATGACATTATCATCGGCAGCTACAATAATAATAGCTATATCCGTAATCCGGGCACCACGGGCACGCATCGCCGTAAAGGCTTCGTGACCCGGTGTATCCAGGAAGGTGATACGTTGACCGTTGTCCAGTTTAACATTATAGGCACCAATGTGCTGGGTAATACCTCCGGCTTCACCGGCAATAACGTTGGTTTTACGAATATGGTCGAGTAAGGAAGTCTTACCATGATCGACGTGACCCATTACGGTAACAATCGGAGCACGTGATTGAAGATCTTCTTCGCTATCCGGTTCTTCCTGTCCGATGGCTTCCACTACGTCGGCACTTACAAATTCGGTAGTAAAACCAAACTCTTCGGCCACAATATTAATAGTCTCGGCATCCATACGCTGGTTGATAGAAACGATCATACCAATACTCATACAGGTTCCGATTACCTTGTTTACAGGCACGTCCATCATCACTGCAAGCTCGCTTACAGTAACGAATTCGGTCAGTTTTAGTACAGTTTCCTGTTCGCGATCCAGCTGTTCCTGTTCGTGCATACGGGCAGAAACCGACTCTCGTTTATCACGACGGTACTTTGCTCCTTTACCTTTTTTATTACCACCGGCCATGCGAGCCAGGGTTTCCTTGATTTGCTTTTCAACTTCCGCTTCGTTGACAACCGTTTTAAGTGGTTTTTTCAACTTATCGCGTACTAATTTCGGAGGTGCAGGTGATGTGCCTGCAGGTCTCTTCGAACCATCAGCAGGGAAATGTTCAATGTCTACCTTCTGATTGGTGAAGCGTTCGCGTTTCTTTTTCTTTTTATTTAATTCTGACTCGGCAGAACCTTCAGGCTTCTTCTCAAGAGTAAGCTGCGTCTTTTTGGCAGCTGGAGCAACCTGACGGGTTTTTTCCTCGCGTTCTTTTTTCTTTTGTTCCCTGGTTTTTGCTTTCGGACGCGTTGACTGGTTGATAAGTGACAAATCGATCGTTCCTAGAACTACAGGTGTCTTATCCAGTACCGGTTTCGCTAAGGTGAAAATTTCATCTTCCTCTGCTTCTTCCTTATCTTCATTGTCATCCGGTTCATCCTGATCATCATCTTCAGTTACTACTTCGGCGACTTCCTTAGCAGCAGCAGGTGCAACAGGTGCGGGTGTTTCTTTTTCCTCAACTTCAACTACCGTCTCAATTTCAGGAACAGCTTGCTCAGTGGGTA
The DNA here is from genome assembly GCA_028691965.1 of Paludibacter sp. Taxonomy (GTDB): domain Bacteria; phylum Bacteroidota; class Bacteroidia; order Bacteroidales; family Paludibacteraceae; genus Paludibacter. The sequence continues at coordinate 7,059 of JAQUYE010000088.1, forward strand.
CATCAGCCGGAGTCGGTTCTTCAGAAACAGAAGTCTGCCCTATAACTTCTGCAGGTTCTTCAGTCCGGGTTTCCGGTTCAGTTTTAACTTCTTCAACAACAGCAACCGGTTCAACTACTTTCACTTCCTCCACTAAGGGTTGTACTGGCTGTGCAGGTTGTGCAGGCTCAGGAATTTCCTGAACAGCTACTTCAACTTGTTCTACAATTTCCGGTTCAACAACTACTTCCTGAGGTTTCTGCAGATTATCAAGATCGATGTGACCCACCTGCTTAATACCCGGAAGTTGTTCTTTCGGTATAGTTGCAGAAATCAGGTCTTCTTTCTTCTCTTCTTTTGTCTGACCAAAACCTTCAATAGCAACGGTTGCCACCTTATCTTTCTGATGACGTTCCTGACTTAGACGCTCTGATTCCATCTTGAGCGCCATATCTTTATTAAATTCCTTAGCCAGCAACAGGTGAAGATCGTCCGAAATTTTCTGATTCGGATCTATTTCGATCTTATGACCTTTCTTGCCAAGAAAGTCAACGGCCGTGTTAATGCCAATGTTAAATTCTTTACAAACCTTACTTAATCTTATGGGCATAATGTCTTTTTTATCTAATTCTTTTTTTAAAGTTCTTCTTCAAATTCCGCACTCAGGATACGCAGCACATCATCAATGGTTTCTTCTTCCAGGTCGGTGCGCTTAATAAGATCCTGACGCGGTACTGCCAGAACACTTTTAGCTGTGTCGTAGCCTATGCTTTTGAATGCATCAATTACCCACTGCTCAATTTCATCGTTGAATTCATCCAGGTAGATGTCTTCAGTATCTTCTTGCTCGTCGAGTTCGCGGTAAACATCAAGTTGATAACCGGTAAGCATGCTTGCCAGTTTAATATTCAAACCACCTTTTCCGATAGCCTGCGAAACTTCTTCAGGTTTCATATAAATCTCAGCTTTCTTTTCTGCCTCGTTAAAACGAATGGACGAAATTTTGGCAGGACTTAAGGCACGCTGAATAAACAGACTGGTATTGGTGGTGAAGTTTATCACATCAATATTCTCGTTACGAAGTTCGCGTACAATACCGTGAATACGTGATCCCTTTACTCCGACACAGGCTCCTACCGGATCAATGCGGTCGTCGTACGATTCAACGGCAACCTTTGCACGTTCACCCGGCATACGGGCTATCTTCTTAATGGTAATTAATCCCTCGTTTATCTCAGGTACTTCCAGCTCGAACAAACGCTCCAGGAACACAGGAGAAATACGGGAAAGGATAATCTTAGGATTATTGTTTTTATTTTCAACCATGGCAACAACAGCACGTACTGTATCTCCCTTGCGGTAAAAGTCGGTCGGGATTTGCTCCGTCTTTGGAAGGTAAAGTTCATTTCCTTCATCGTCGATCAATAACATCTCTTTCTTCCAGATCTGATATAGTTCGGCGCTCACAATTTGTCCTACGCGTTCACTATACTTGGCAAACACACTTTCCTTTTGCAGTTCCAGAATCTTTGACGCCAGTGTCTGTCGCAGGTTCAAAATAGCACGACGACCAAAACTCATAAAGTCAACCTGGTCGGTTACCTCTTCGCCTACTTCGTAGTCTTCGTCAATTTTAGTTGCTTCCGACAACGATATTTCGGTATTTACATCTTCCAGTTCATCATCTTCCACCACCGTGCGATTGCGGTAAATTTCAAAGTCGCCTTTATCGGGATTGATAATCACATCATAGTTATCATCGCTTCCAAACATTTTGGAAATGACATTGCGGAACGATTCCTCCATCACGGAGATTAACGTGCTTCTGTCGATGCTTTTCAGTTCCTTAAACTCCGAAAAGGTATCTATCAAATTAATGCTTTCTTTCTTGCTCATGGCTTATTTGAATCTAATAATCATTTTTGTTGTTTTGACCTCTGTATATGTAAAAGTTAGTATTTCTTCCACAGTTACCTTTCGCTTAGCACCTTCTTCCTTCACTTTTTTTTCAATCTTCAACTGAAATGCGTCGTCAGACACTTCGGCGAGTATACCTGTAAGTTTTCGTCCGTCACGTGTGAGTACTTCTACTTCCTTACCAATGTTTTTACGGTACTGAAGAAGCACCTTGAAAGGCTCGGTGATTCCTGCCGAACTGACCTCCAGCTCGTAGTCTTCGATCTCCGGACTTAAGTTTTCAATAAGGAACCGGTTTAGTTGTACACAATCGTCGATCGAAACCCCCTGAAACGCATCTATTTCAATTGAAATGCGTTGGTCAGGACTGACTTTTAAATCGACCAGATAAAACTCTGTATCCTTCAGATGCTCTTCAACGAGCTGATTCACAATGTCTTTTGTTATCATTTGATCACTTATTTCAACAACGAAGGGGACTCTGTGTCCCCTCCCCGTATTCCTTTCGAGCGCAAAGATAATAAAAATATCATATACTACCAAACATCTTTTTAATTGCTTTACTCTTCACGCTGAACATATTGTTGGTTGTAATAGGACTGATACTGACCACTTGTGACGTTGTCGAGCCACTCCTGATTAGCAAGGTACCAGTCGACCGTTTTTTCCAACCCTTCCTCAAACTGAAGTGAAGGCGTCCACCCCAATTCATGCTGTAGTTTAGAAGAATCGATAGCATACCGCAAATCATGTCCGGCACGGTCTTTTACAAAATGGATGAGTTGTGCTGAAGTACCCGGAGTCCGATCGAGCTTACGGTCCATAATCTCACAGAGCTTTTTTATCAGGTCGATATTCGTCCATTCGTTATGACCACCTATGTTATAGGTCTCTCCTGTCTTGCCGGTATGAAAGATCAAATCAATTGCACGGGCATGATCATTTACCCATAACCAGTCGCGAACATTCTCACCTTTACCGTAGACCGGAATTGGTTTGTTGTTTCTAATATTATGGATAGCCAGTGGGATGAGCTTTTCAGGAAAATGGTTGGCACCGTAATTATTGGAACAGTTTGAAATCACTACAGGCAAGCCATAGGTATGATGATAGGCTCTTACAAAATGATCGGACGATGCTTTGGCAGCTGAATACGGACTACGGGGATCGTAAGCTGTATCTTCTGTAAAAAAGCCGGTATCACCCAGCGAACCATACACCTCATCCGTCGAAATATGATAAAAGCGTTTACCATCCATCGCATCTTTCCATGCCAGACGAGCTGCATTCAACAGAATAGCTGTTCCGAAAACATTCGTACGTATAAAAGCAAAAGGATCGGTGATGGAACGATCGACATGCGATTCGGCTGCTAAATGAACTACTCCGTCGAATTTATATTGTTTGAAGAGTTCATTAATAAATGGTTCATCGGTAATATCTCCTTTCACAAAGGTATAATTGGGAGCATTGGCTATGTCGCTAAGATTTTCAAGATTACCGGCATAGGTCAGGGCATCAAGATTAACGATTGAATATTCCGGATACCTGGTTACAAACAAACGAACTACATGTGAGCCTATAAATCCGGCACCACCTGTGATAAGGATAGTTTTCATTCTAACTGAAGGGTTATTGGGTTTCGTATGCAAATGTACTTAATATTTTTAAAGAGGAAAAACTACTAACTTATCAATAATCCTTTTTTGTTTGAAAATCTTTCTATAAATTTGCGTCGTGGAAAAATTACTACCGCATATAGAACGCTTGCTGGCCTGCAACGATCATGTGATTGTTCCGGGACTTGGAGTATTTGCCGTACAAAAAAGCAGTGCGGTGATTCGTGGTAGCTATATACTTCCCCCGCGTGCGAGTCTTGGCTTTAATCCGATGGTTCATCATAATGACGGTTTGCTTCCACTGGAGATTTCGCGTGCCTTACACCTATCGTACCGCGAGGCTTCCCGAATAATTGACGAGGAAGTAAGACTTTTCATGGAAGATATTAACGAAGAGGAAGCTGAAGATTTTGGAAACCTGGGTAGCTTTATACTCGATAGTGAAGGACATCTTCAATTTACTCCGGATAATCATCTGCCCTTTCTTCCCATGAACTTCGGACAACGTGCTGTGCGCCTGCCTGCACCTATAGCCATCAATCACCGTGTAATAGAGATGAATTTCCCGGCCTTCAGGATTCTGCGTTATGCAGCTGCCGCAGTATTCATCTTTGCATTGCTTTATTCTTCGGGAGTAAACAATACAGCTACCCTTCACGATCAGGCTAACCTGAACATGTTCCAGTCGTTCAATTGGGAAGAATTATCAGACCAATCAGTCGAAGAACCTTCGCTTGAAGTAAATGCTGAACAACCTGTTAATCAGTAGGATTATCCGGATTCAACTGAA
>JAQUYE010000089.1 GCA_028691965.1 Paludibacter sp.
CTTTGCAGCACAACAGGCGTTTTTATTTCTTCTATCAACATACGGTGGAAGAATGCGCGCATCTCACCCACCGGGTTTTGATGAGTCGACCTTAAAATCACTACCAGTCGATTATCGGTGCGAAGCAGCTCTATCAGGCCGGAAGTAAGATCGGAATAGCTCAACAGAATAAAAATCATTTCGGCACTTTCCGACCGTATACTTTCACTATCTGTTGCTCCGTATACAGGGTACGACTTACCATTCTGATCGTTTATTTTCCCGTCCTGCCACAGAAAATCAGGTACGGTCGCAAAGCCACCATCGCGAGGCATAATTACCACAGGCACCTGGTCGCCACCGATAATTCCTACCGGATTGGTTTCACGACGCTGGTATTCAAAAGGAGAAAACGAGGGAGCAATAGCAGCTTCGATGGAAGGATGATTGCTTTTAGTACGAATATGCTCTACCAGCTGACGGGCAACAGGAATTTCGGCTTCCGGTTCTTCGCTTAGAGAGACGCGTATCGTATCACCAATACCATCCTGCAGTAAAGCCCCGATCCCAACAGCCGATTTAATACGACCATCTTCACCATCACCGGCTTCAGTTACACCAAGGTGCAGGGGGAAATGCATGTTTCGCTGGTCCATTTCGTGTACCAGCAGGCGCACAGCATGTACCATGGAGAGCGTATTGGAAGCCTTCATGGAGATAACAACATTGGTAAAACCCTCATCAGTACATACCTGAAGAAACTCAAGGCACGACTCCACCATACCACGCGGAGTATCGCCCCACCTGTTCATCATACGCTCACTCAGTGACCCGTGATTTACACCAATTCGAATAGCAGTGTTATGCTCCTTACAGATGGTTATCAGTTGTGTGAAACGATCTTTTATTTTTTGATATTCAGCGGCGTATTCCTCATCGGTATAGTCGGGCGAATCACGACGCACCAATCCGATAAAATTGCCCGGATTAACACGAACCTTCTCCACATACTGAGCAGCTACGTCGGCAGCCTGCGCGTTAAAGTGAATATCAGCTACCAATGGAACAGTAAAACCCTTTTTCCGAAGCTCTTCGTGTATATTTTTAAGGTTCTCAGCTTCCCGTACACCCTGAGCAGTGAATCTTACAATTTCACCTCCGGCCTCTACAATCCGTATGCATTGATCCACCGAGTTGGCTGTATCGTTAGTATCCGTGTTGGCCATCGATTGCACCCTTACAGGCTGATCGCCACCCAACAATACATTTCCTATCTGAACCGTATCGGATTTTCGGCGTATATAATTAAAAGGACTAACCATAAAGTCGTGTGTGTTTGTTAATTCGCGATGCCCGTATCTGTTACTATCCGGGCAGCACAAAGATAAATAATTTCTTGAATATTGCTACAACACTAAACAGTTGTAAGGAAAAAAAGTTGACAACACAGCTTTTTCTCATTTAAAAAGCGTAACTTTGCACTTCCTTTTAAAAAAGTGTATAATCATGCATTTTCAACCTAAGTTATTCGAAACTCTTCGAAACTATTCCAAAGCTCAGTTTTACAAAGACCTAATGGCCGGGGTGATAGTCGGCATAGTTGCCTTACCCCTTGCAATCGCATTTGGAATTGCATCAGGTGTATCTCCCGAGCAGGGACTTTACACAGCCGTTATTGCCGGCTTTATTATTTCTTTCCTGGGAGGGAGTCGCGTGCAAATCGGCGGTCCGACGGGAGCCTTTATAGTTATAGTTTACGGCATTGTACAGGAATTCGGGATTACCGGCCTGGCAGTTGCCACCATCATAGCAGGTATTATGCTGATTGCTATGGGGCTCCTTCGACTGGGAAGTGTTATTAAGTTCATACCCTATCCGGTGGTGGTAGGTTTTACGAGCGGGATAGCCATGACGATTTTTGCCACACAGATAAAAGACCTCACAGGAATGAATATAGATTCAGTTCCTGCCGACTTTATACCAAAATGGGGTGTATATGCTCAAAACATAAGCTCCATCGATCCGGCATCCTTACTGATTGGAATAGGCTCGATACTGATTATCAGTCTGACCCCCCGTTTTACAAAAAAGATCCCCGGTTCGCTGATAGCCATAGTACTGATGACACTAATCGTTTATTTTCTGCGTGAAAAACTCGGATTCACGTCTATCGAAACCATCGGCGACCGATTCAGCATTAACGCCAGCCTGCCAACAGCCTCAGCACCCTCAATTACGTTCGACATGGTGCAAACGCTGATGCCTGCTGCATTTACGATAGCTATCCTGGGTGCTATTGAATCGCTGCTCTCGGCTACTGTAGCCGATGGGGTGACAGGTGACCGGCATCACTCCAATACAGAACTGATTGCGCAGGGTGTTGCGAATATAATCACTCCCATATTTGGCGGAATCCCGGCCACCGGTGCCATTGCCCGCACCATGACCAACATCAACAACGGAGGTCGAACTCCAGTTGCAGGTATTATTCATGCGGTAGTGTTATTACTCATTTTACTCTTCCTTGGCGACCTTACCAAACATATCCCGATGGCCTGCCTGGCAGGTGTACTGGTTATAGTAGCTTACAACATGAGCGAATGGCGAACCTTTAAGAATCTGCTGAAAGGTCAAAAATCAGATGTCGCTGTACTGGTAGCCACATTCCTGCTAACTGTTATCTTCGACCTTACCATTGCCATTGAAATCGGTCTGCTGCTAGCACTTGTTTTATTCCTGCGACGCATTTCCGAATCCACCCAGATTTCCATTTTCAAACACGATGTCGACAAGCAGGAATACATTGAAGGAAATACCGAAGCTGAGCGCTTAACCCTACCCAAAGGAGTTGAAGTATACGAAATTGAGGGGCCTTTCTTCTTCGGAGTGGCAAACAAATTTGAAGAAACCATGAAACAGCTGGGCGATAAACCTAAGGTGCGGATTATCCGTATGCGCAAAGTACCGTTTATGGATTCCACAGGAATTCGCAACCTGGAGAGTCTTATTAAATTATCGAAGAAAGATAAGACCCTTATTTTACTTTCAGGAGTGAACGAACAAGTTGGAGAATTACTCCGGAAATCAGGTGTTGAAGAAGATCTGGGTGCAGAGAATATTCTTCATAATATCGAAGCTGCCTTAGAAAGAGCAAGTAAATTGTGCTCTAAAAAATAAAAACATACAAAAATTTGATAATTAGAAATCAAATTAGTATTTTTGTCTGATTTTTACACTAAAATGACAAACCGATACCAAGAGTTACTGGGCAGATTTACAACTAAACTGCGGAAATTAATTTCGGAGTATCGGCTTCTTCAGGCTGAAAATCAGTTACTGCATCGCCGACAGGCACAATTGGCAGCTGAGCTTGAACAAGCACAGACACTGATTAAAGACCTGAAGAAACAAAGCGACCATTTAGTTTTGTTGAACCAGCTGGGCGGCTCGGGAGAAGATCGCAAAGCAGCTAAACAACAAATCGACAAGATGGTGCGGGAAATAGATCAATGTTTGGCTCTTTTAAAAGACTAGAGAGCATGATGGATGATACGTTATTAATACATGTACAGATCGGTGGGTTCCGAATGCCCCTGAGAATCCCCCGTAGTGACGAGGAAGTTTACAGGAAAGCGCAGAAAATGGTCGAAGAATACACCGAAACCTATCAGAAAAGATACAACCAGCGTTCATACGAGGAAGTTTTGATTTTGGTAGCTTATCAACTGGCCACTTTAATTGCCCGGCAACAACTGTCAGGCGATACCGGTCCGGTTGAATCAACACTAAAAGATCTGGAGGCCGAAATCGAGAAGGCACTCCGCATGGAATAATACCATCCTGAACTAAGATCCGTTTCCGCATATCTTCATGATTGACTCATGAATGGTATGCGTTTTTTATAGGTATAAACAGGAGTTAAACAACAATGAATAATAGAAAAATATGATTTACATACTAGTAGGATTAGTGGCGCTGATAGCAGGAGGAGGTGGAGTCTACCTCATCCTGATGAGCGTTCAGAAACGGACGAAGCAGGACGCTTTGGCCGAAATAGAGTTAATGAAGAAGAATCAGCTCATCGAGGTAAAAGAAAAATTTATCGCGCTGAAAGCTGAACATGAACAACAAGTGCAGCAACGTAACGCTAAATTCCAGGAAAAGGAAAACCGGATACAACAGCGCGAAATGCAGCTTAACCAGAAACAAAGTGAAGTACAACGCAAGTCGAACGAAGCTGAGGCTTTGCGCGAAGTTCACGAACAGCAACTAACCATCCTTGAAAAGAAAAAATCAGAACTCGACCACCTTACCCGTCAGGCACAGGAACAACTGGAAACAATTTCCGGTCTATCGGCCGATCAGGCCAGGGAGAAATTGGTTGAATCGCTGAAAGATGAGGCAAAGACCAATGCCATGTCGTACATTAACGACATTATGGAAGAAGCTAAAATGACGGCCAACAAGGAAGCCAAACGAGTTATTATCAACACCATTCAACGGGTTGCTACCGAATCGGCCATCGAAAACTCAGTGACTGTATTCCACATCGAATCGGATGAAATTAAAGGCCGGATTATCGGTCGCGAAGGACGTAATATCCGTGCACTTGAGGCCGCTACCGGTGTTGAAATTATTGTTGACGATACCCCCGAAGCAATTGTTCTTTCAGCTTTCGACCCGGTACGTCGCGAAATTGCCCGCCTCTCTCTTCACCAATTGGTAACCGATGGTCGTATTCACCCTGCCCGCATCGAGGAGGTGGTCAATAAGGTCCGCAAACAGGTTGAAGACGAAATTATTGAAGTGGGTAAACGTACCACGATCGATATGGGTATTCACGGATTACACCCTGAACTGATTCGCCTGGTGGGTAAAATGAAATACCGTTCGTCGTACGGACAAAACCTCTTGCAACACTCGCGTGAAGTAGCCAATCTCTGTGCAACCATGGCATCTGAGTTAGGACTCAATGCTAAAGTAGCCAAGCGTGCCGGTCTTCTCCACGACATCGGGAAAGTGCCCGACGACGAGCCGGAATTGCCACACGCAATCCTTGGTATGCGCCTGGCTGAAAAATACAAAGAGAAACCACAGGTTTGCAATGCCATCGGATCTCACCACGACGAAGTGGAAATGGAATCACTGATAGCACCTATCGTGCAGGTCTGCGACGCCATTTCCGGAGCACGTCCGGGAGCACGTCGGGAAATTGTGGAAGCCTATATCAAACGACTCAAGGATCTTGAAAACCTGGCTGCTCAATACCCGGGTGTTGTGAAGACCTATGCCATCCAGGCCGGTCGCGAACTACGCGTTATTGTAGGAGCCGATAAGATCGACGACAAGGAAACCGAACTCTTATCGTTTGATATTGCCAAAAAGATTCAGGACGAAATGACTTATCCGGGACAGGTAAAAATCACCGTCATCCGCGAAACCCGTGCAGTAAGCTACGCGAAATAACGATACCTTCCTGCAACTTTTAACTCCCGGCACATCTTTTGATGTAGTCGGGAGTGTTGTTTGTGTATATCTCAAAAAAAGTAGTACATTTGCAAACTGATTGATACGTGCATGAATAGCAAGCGAGCCGGATGCACGATTGAACAGAACAACTTTCAGGGGCTGTTTGGATTTGACAGCAGGCAGAAAGGATATGTAAGCATGTCGAGCGGGGTGAAAACGGCTCGTTAATCACGGTTCACAACACCATAACTGGCGAAACTTCTTACGCTCTTGCTGCTTAATCGAAGTATAGTAGATAAGCTTAATCCCGGCACAAGGTGCTGAGACGAGACATCCTCCCGCGGCCGTAGCTTCGAGGCCAACGAACCGAGGGTGCAGCTAAATCGAAGATAGTGACGACTGGCCTCGCAGCCGTCATGAAATAACAGAGGATAAGGTGGGAATTGGTGGCTTCGGTCTTGCTCTCACACGAAAACTTAAGCGAAGATAAACATGTAGAAAGCGTATTATTTCCTTGTTTGGACGAGGGTTCGACTCCCTCCAGCTCCACTAAAACATCTTATAAGCACTGATAATCAAAGGATTATCGGTGCTTTGTTCATTTTAATAAGTGTCTACAAAACTGCAAAAAACACATATATTGCTATATATCAACACCTTACAACACACTATAATAGACAAATATACACTATGCCTCGAAAAAAGACTATAATCGTATTCCCACACCTGAACGACTGCGGTGGCGATCTATCGAAAAAATGGTACATTGAATGGCAATATCATTTGCCAGGCACAGAAAAGCCAAAACGGGAGCGAAATTATTCTGATCTTAACCAGCCTACTGCAGAAGGACGTTATATAGCAGCCGAAACTTTTATTGCTGAAAAAACGGAATGGCTTAAAAATGGAATGCACCTTCAGGGAGACCCGACAAGGGTATACGAAGATGAATTGCTTTACCGGAATGAAGCAAAGATGTATGGTCGTGAGAAAAAGTCGGTCACAACCAGCCGTACACATTTGAGTGATTTTCTTTCATACATTCGGGAAAAAGTAAATACAAAATCATACGAGAACTATGTTTCGAAGCTCAGGATCTTCAACGCCTGGCTTGACAGAATGAATCTCTCACATATACACATTAAGAATATAAAGCGGGACCATATTATCCAATTTGCTACTTTCCTCTCAGCTGATCAGAACCTGGCAAGACTATCGATCAAAAAGTATATACAGATAATCCACACTTTCTTTGATTTTGAATTAGAGAAAGGAATAATCAGCACCAACCCTGCTGTAAAAATTCCGGCATTGGGCAGAGTTGTAGATCAGGCGGCCACTCCATTCGAAGTTGACGAAAGGAAACGTCTAAAGGCGGCCATTGAAACTACTGATCCCCAGTTGTGGTTGGCTTGTGAGATACAGTACTATTGTGCTATCAGGCCCGGAACCGAACTACGACTTATGAAAATTGGATGGATTGACTTTGACCGGTCAAAAATTCGAATTCCATCTGTAGAGTCAAAGAGCCGGCGGGTTGATGTTGTGGATGTCCCGGAATTCCTGATCGAAAAACTAAGGCACTACAAAGCCTACGATAGAAACCTCTATTTGTTCGGCAAGTATGGGCAGCCCAACCAGGAACCGGTTGGTAAAAACACATTGCGCAATCGGTTTAACCGGTACCGCGAAGCCCTGAACATCCCCAACGATCGGAAGTTTTACTCATGGAAGCATACCGGTGCAATACAGCTACTTGATAACGGCATTCAGCCCTATGATTTAAAAGAACATCTTAGGCACCGGAGCTTTGCAACAACTGAAATTTATATTAAGAAAAAAGCGGGTAACACTTCAAAAGTGATTTCCCGCTTTTCGACCGAAATTTAAGGTTTCATTCGATAAAAGTAGCCAGTTGCGTAATTTTTTCGTTTCGACAACTGCTTTTCAAACCGGATTGGGATGTATTTTTGGTGTTTGTAAAAATACAATTTAGATGTATTAAGATCTACGTTGGATGGCATTTTGAAAACATACTCTATTGATTCATCATATAACTTCGTTCTAAAATAGGTGTCATATATACCATCATTCCCAACCAATCGCAATGTTAGGTTACATGTAGCTTTATACTTATCGATAACCCAAGCCGTGAAATTACCTTGATCGTTACGATCGAGAGCAAAGAATTCAGGCACATTATCAACATAAGATACCGGATAAAAAACAGCCACATTAAACAATTCAATCATACCTGAAAAGATTCCGACCTCGATTGTGTTTTTACGCGGTGATTGTACCAGGTTATCTTCAACGGCAGTCAGTATAACTTGTGATTGTGGAGTATATAAATCAGAGCTTTCAAATGGCAATTGATAGGGTAAATAAGTTATCAGCTGTGGCAAACCATCCTGAAAAATCCAATATTCTTTTTTATCAGTTGTGTATGCAAGCGGTCTAATCTTCAAAACCAACGGATTTTCAGAGCTTCCATAATTCTTAAACTTATTCACATAAATACATGAGTTTGGGGCACCATTGGGAATCACTTTGTAAACATTTTCCTGGGCATCCGGGGTATAAATATGCTCATGCTGATCGTTGTCTGTAATATGTATTATGAATTTATTGAGTTGATCTGCGTGAATAAGATTACGCATAACAGACGGCCCTGAATAATGTAGTTTTATGGATGCCTTTATAATCTCAGGATTAATTTTCTGGTATTTGTGAAAGCCTGTTTTGCCCAAATCGTAAGATAAAGACGTTGTCTCCGAACTTTGATTTACACTATTTCTTTCAAACGTATCCTCAACTTCTGTAAGTGGAATAATTGGCATATTCTCAACGTACGTGTTTACATCTATAATAAAACATCTTTTATCAGAAGATATCAGAAAAAAAACATTGAAGAATTCTTCAATAGCTGAAACAAACTCACCGATTGACATATCGGGCAAAGCATCAGAATACTTGTTTGATTGTACCAGAGTGGTAATAAACAAGTGCCGGGCAAGTGGGTAATCAATCAACACATTATCAACTAAATAAAATCCAAGTAACTCGATTAGCTTTTCAACGTAATATAGCAAATACGGTTGCATTACTATATTTTCAACACCGTCTATCTGCCCTGGCGACTCGTACAATCCTACCTGCAATGCATAATTATTCGCAATTGTAGAATTATACTTCACAGGTGAGCAAACAAACTTATTGAACCCGATTTGGGTTCCTGCGCTCATCACAGCGCCATAACCGGGATGTTGAATAGTGAATAATGCTTTTGCGTATTCTATAGTTGATTCGGATCCGAAATCAAGTTCCCATATTTTTTGAGTTTGCTGTGTCAGGTAATTAAGCTCTGAATTTTCAGCCACAAATTGAAAAGTGATTGTTTCAGGAGTCGTTTTAGGAAGCACAATGGCTGTACCTTTTGTGGCTTTTAAATCCTCAAAAAGCACCGCGTTTGCTGTTTTGACAAACTGATTATTATTGATTCGTTGAGGGTTGTTAAATGCGCGTGCATTCTTGCCTTCCAATAGTGATACAGTTATGTCGTGACTCGATTTGCCATTTCTTGTAACAACGGGGTTCTCATCAACCATAGTGATAGATAAGTCCTCAGGCAACACGAGTTCTACCCCATTTACAATTATTCTAATCATGATCTTCGTTTGTTCTTGTTGATTGTGTTGTATAAGTCTTGTGCGTCTTCAATACCTCCATCACCGGCTATATATGTTTTTGCTGTAATTCCTTTTTTAAGCAAGTTGTAGAGCAAGAGTAAAAGCGATTTATTCTCGTTCAGAAGTTGAAGTATTTCAGTCTGATCATTCCCCTGATTGTTAATAATTGTCGGGGTCTGAGTTCCGGAGGTAAAACCACCGTTTGCGAAACCGCTTGCACCTACCGTTTGCGCTATTAATTTTCGGTCAATCCTTGCTATTGTATTCGTTTTCTGTGCGTAATCGACAAGGTTAAACAACCGTCGAAGATCGTTATTACGAACAGCTTCCTGGTTGGCTACGAACTCGCCGGCATGTACAATTCCCCGGGGTTCGTATTTTCCGCCCGGATCGGTAAAACCACCGGTCCATAGGTTTTTAACCTGCTGACGTTGCTGGGCAGCAAGTGCCAACTGGGCGACTCCCTGCATGCCGGTAAGAATCTGAAGTGGAATATTTGGTGCAGCTTTCATAATTGCTAACGCTGTTTCAGAAATAATTTTTGCAATTGTAATTCCGAAGTCTATGTCTGCATATTTCTTCTTAATGTTCTTTTTCTCCTCCTCCATTTTTTCTTCAAGAGCAGTAGTATCTTCACCGTTCTTTATAGCAGCATCAATCTGCTTTTTGTACTTGTTTTCAACGGCTAGAGTTTCGGCTTCTACTATTGTGGATATTACATTGGATGCGACGTTCGCTATTTCGAGTACCTTCTCGGCAAGATCTGCCTGATCAGCGTGTATCTCTTCCCAGTACTGCCGGGTAATGTTCTTTACATTCTCAAGGTATTGTTTGCGGCCAATTAAACCGCTATCAAATTCCTGCTGATTTTGCTTTAGCGATTCATCTGTAAGATAACGGTTTATTTCATCCTGATTTCCCTTGTACAGTGCAGCCAGTTCATTCAGGTATTCAGATTCTGAACGTAATCCCTTCTCATGAAACTTTTCAAGAATTTTCAATCGAAGAGTAAGACTGTATTGAGTTGTATCTATGATTACATCTTCTTCAGCAGTTACTGCACCCGGTAACTTCATCAGTTCATCCATTGCCTTCTTATGTTCAGCAGCCCTTTTTTCGTCGTTCTCCTGCTGTTTTGTAAGAGCGTTGGATAATTCCAGTTCTACATCAATTGAATCTTCACCTGATTTTTTCAATAGATTGATTTTGCTTTCCAGGTAATTGATATTAGCCTGTTCGGAAAGCGTATAATATAGCTGTTCAGATATGGTTTTAGATCGGAGTAGCTCCTGAAATAACAAAAGTTCTTTTTTATATTCGTTTTCGTGCTTAGCTAATGCAGTTTTAGGACTTCCGGATGGAGTTACCACTACTTTATTCCACTTCTTCCCATCCCATTCATATAATTCATCGTCAATGAATTTCTGATCTCCTTTTTTCGGACCATTTGGAGAACTGGTGCTAACGGTTGAACTATTCATTTCATTCTCCAGTTCCTTGATTGCCGTAACAGTTTCTTCAAGCGCTTTCGATGCATTTCTCGCATTTGCCTGTAATGCCTTTAATTTCCCCTGAGTAGTAGCCCCACCGGTCATTGGACCATAAGTACTCGTGTTTGCGAATCCGGTATAGTCTTCAGCTTCTTTTTTTGTCGATGTAGCCTGTTTTTCCTGAAGGCGTTTCTTGCGGATCAATTCTTCGAGCTCTTCCTGGACTGCTTTGAGTTTAATTTGTTTTTCGAGCGATTTTAGATATTCATCAATAGCTGTTTTATTGTCGTTAATCAGTCTTCCTTCCTGATCTATCATTCCGTTATATCCAGGGATTATTTCCTTGAGCTTCGATATTGCCTCTATTCTTTCAGCATTCGACAAGTTTTCGTTTTTGATTTTCGAAACAAGTATATCCACATTAGAGGCTTGTTCCTGAAATGCTTCATCCGCTTTTTTTTGAATATCAATCTGCGAACGCACAGACTGAGAAACGGCTTTGTTAGCAGAAACCAATTTATACAGCCCTACTGTCATGGCTGCTAAGACCACCCCAACAGCCACATAAGGATTCAGCTTCATAGTTTCAAACATTGCCTTCATTGCCAGATTTGCAGCACGTACGGAGCCGGTAAGGTAACCGGTAGCTGCCACTTGCAATAGTGTAGCCACTGTATTTGCTTTTGACCAAAAGTTTTTAATCTTTTCAGATGCTATTAAG